>DASQQQ010000001.1:0-2161 GCA_035643355.1 Actinomycetota bacterium
CGATGTGGTCGGTGCCGAGGCGGCTGAGGCTGTCCTCGACCTCCCGGGTGATCCACACGCGGGAGTTGCCACGCTCGTTCCTGCCCGATCCCATCTCCCCGTGGACCTTGGTGGCCAAGACCACGTCGTCCCGTCGGCCCCGCAGGGCCCGGCCCACGATCTCCTCCGATGTGCCGTGCGAGTACACGTCGGCCGTGTCGACGAAGTTGACCCCGGCGTCCAAAGCGGCATGCACGATGCGGACACACTCGTCCACGTCGGGGTTGCCCCACTCGCCGAACATCATCGCTCCCAGGCAATGCGTGCTGACCTGCAGGCCGGTCCCACCCAACGTCCGGTACTCCATCCGTGCCTCCTCGACGCGCTTCCCCCGGCAGTGTCTCGCAGCTGGCGCGGGTCCGCGATGTTCCCGCGGGGCGGGGGGCTTTCGGCCCCGCCCTCGGGGTTCCGGGCGGGCCAGCATGCAGCTGACACCGAGTCCACGGGTGGAAGGAGCAGTCATGTCGGTGGTCCTGGATGGTTCGTCCCTCACGATCGAGCAGCTGGTTCGGATCGCCCGGGGCAACGAGCCGGTGGAGCTGGATCCCGGGGCCCTGGACCGGGTCCGGGCGTGCCGGGCGATGCTGGAGGAGAAGCTGGGCGCCCGCGAGATCATGTACGGCACCAACACCGGGATCGGCGAGTTCTCCGAGGTCGTCCTGACCGACGACCAGGTGGAGCGGTTCCAGCGCTTCCTGGTCTACAACCACGCCGCGGGCATCGGTGAGCCCGCTCCGCTCGAGGTGGTGCGGGCCGCCATGGCCAGCCGGGCGAACGTCCTGGCCAAGGGACACTCGGGGGTCCGACCCCAGATCGCGCTGACGCTCGCGGAGATGCTGAACCGAGGCGTCACCCCGGTCGTGTGCCAGAAGGGCTCGGTGGGGGCCAGCGGCGACCTGGCGCCGATGGCCCAGATCGCGCTGCTCCTGCTCGGTGAGGGGGAGGCGTTCTTCCAGGGGGTCCGGCTGCCGGGGCGTCTGGCCCTCGAGCAGGCCGGCATCGAGGTGCCGGGGCTCCTGGCGCGGGACGGGCTGGGGACGATCAACGGCTCGAACGTGCTCACCGCCATGAGCGCACTGATCCTGTACGACGTGGACCGGTGGCTCCGCCAGGCGGAGATCGCGGCCGCGATGTCCCTCGAGGCCCTGTTGGCCAACCTGAAGCCGTACGACGTGCGCGTCCACGAGCTCCGCGGGTTCCCCGGCGCGATCCGCAGCGCGAAGGCCATCCTGCGCTGCATCGAGGGCAGCGACCTGCAGACCGGGAAGATCAGGACCAAGGTCCAGGACGCCTACTCGATGCGCTCCACCCCCCAGGTGATCGGAGCGGCGCACGATGCCGTCGCGTACGCCCGCTCGCAGGTCGAGATCGAGCTGAACGGCGTGGGGGACAACCCCCTGTACCTGCCGGAGGCCAAGCTCACGCTGACCGGCGCGAACTTCCAGGGCACACCGGTCTCCCTGCCGATGGAGATGGTGGGCCAGGCGGTGACGATGGTGAGCGTGCTTTCCGAGCGGCGGTTGAACCGCCTCACGAACCCCGCCCTCAGCCAGGGCCTGCCCGATTTCCTCACGCCCGATCCAGGCTTCTTCTCCGGGCTGATGCTCAGCCAGTACACGGCGGACACGCTGATCACCGAGCAGCGGATCCTGTCCTCACCGGCCTCCGTCATGTCGATCCCGGCGGCGGCGGACCAGGAGGACTTCGTCTCGATGGGGATGAACACCGCGATCAAGAACGGGCAGATCCTGGACAACGCCTACGCGGTGATCGGGATCGAGCTCATGGCGGCCGCCCAGGCCCTCGACTTCCGAGACTTCCATCCCGGCAAGGGGGTGCAGGTCGCCCACGAGGTCGTGCGCCGCCACGTCGAGCACCTGGACCAGGACCGTCCGCTCCACGTGGACCACGACCGGGTGAAGGCGCTGGTGGCGAGCGGCGAGGTCCTGGAGGCCGTGGAGTCGGCGGTCGGCCCGCTGAGCTGAGGGAACGATCGGGCCGGTCCCGATCCGGTGGTGTCGTTCCTGCTCGGTCCGTCTCGCGGCCACGGAGGCGAAGCTCCTTCACAGGTCAGGGCCCTTCGGCATATCCTTGGTGGAGTTGAATCACCGTTCAAAGAGGA
>DASQQQ010000002.1:0-12135 GCA_035643355.1 Actinomycetota bacterium
TGGCCGGGCACTGGATCCCCGACATGGTGGAGATCGTCGGCGGCGTGAACCTGTTGAACGGGAAGGAGCAGCCTTCGCGCCAGGTGACCTGGCGGCAGATCAGGGACGTGTCGCCGGAGGTCGTCGTGTTCATGCCGTGCGGGTACTACCTGGAGGAGGCGGAGGATGAGCTCGCGGCACTGATGGCCAACGCCGAGTTCGCCGAGACGCCGGCGGCGCGCGAGCGTAGCGTGTTCGCGGTCGACGCCACCTCCTACTTCTCGCGTCCGGGCCCTCGGATCGTGGACGGCTTGGAGATCATGGCCTGGGCGATCCATCCCGACGCCTTCCCCCATCCCCCGGAGGGATCGATCATGCGGGCCGGCAGGCGGAGCGGATAGGCTGGGCCCTCATGAGAGGCGTGAACACCGTCGCCCCCGGTGACACCGGCAAGCGGGTCTCGCTCCAGTTCGAGCTGCCCAACGGGTTCGTGAGCGAGGTCGTCGGGACGCTGGAGGCCTACGACTACCCCGCGGAGACGTACCTGGTACGTACGAAGGACGGGTCGCTGGCCCGAGTCCCCAAGCGCGGGGTCCGCTTCGGCAAACTGGTGCCCACACGGACCACCGAACAGGAGGGACCGGGATGACGGAGGATCTGCCGAGCGCGTTCATCCGACGCCGCCTCGGCTCCGAGGACGCGCACTACGGCGGGAACCTCGTGGCCGGAGCGAAGCAGCTCGAGATCGTGGGGGACCTGATCACCGAGCTCGCGATGCGGTACGACGGCGACGAGGGGCTGTTCCGCGCCTACGACTCGGTGGAGTTCCTGGCCCCGCTCTACGCCGGGGATTGGATCGAGGCCAAGGGCCGGATCGTCCGCGTGGGTCGGACCTCACGAACCTGCGAGTTCGAGGTCTGGAAGGTCGGCGGCGCCCGACCGGACATCTGCGAGTCGGCCGCCGAGTTCATCGAGGAGCCGATCCTCACCTGCCGCGCCGTGGGCACCACGGTGGTCCGCGAGGAGCAGCAGCGTCGCTCGCACGGTGCGGGGGTGAGCTCCTAGCTCACCGGGCCCCGTCGCCGTTCAGATCGTGCAGCACGCCCAACAGATGGTCCACGTTGAACGGCTTGGCCACGAAGGCGTCCGCACCGAGCTCGGCGGCCTTGGCCCGGTCGCGCAGGCTGGACCGGGCGGATACGACGATCACCCGCGGGCGGACATCATCGGGGAACTCCGCGCGCATCTGCTCCAGGACGCTCCAGCCGTCCATCACCGGCATCATGATGTCCAGGAGCATCAGCTTGGGTCGGCGCCGGCGGACCTCGTCCAACGCCATGCGGCCGTCGCGGGCGGCGAAGGTCTGGAAGCCCTCGGCCTCCAGGCTGAACTGGAGCATCCAGACGACCTGCGGCTCGTCGTCCACCACGAGGATGCTGGTGCGATCCTCCTGCGGAGCGGCGAGAGGCTCGATCTGCGCTGCCACGGCACTCATATCCATCTTGGGCATCGGCGGCGCTCGGGCGGGCCTGGAGTGGCCAAGGATAGGTCGGGCGGGTGGTTCTGCCGGACCGGAGGTCCTAGTACCAGGGATCGGTGGGCCCGATATAGGGGGGCGGGGGAGGACTAGTCACCCGGCGGCAGCCGGTCACACCAGCTCCACGCCGGTCCCGGGGACCACCGAGCCGATCACGCGAGCCCCCGACCCCGCGGCGGCGTCCAGCACCTCGTCCACCGAGCCGACCGGCACGGCCAGCACCATCCCGATCCCCATGTTGAAGGTGGCGAACATGTCCCGATCCGAGATCCGGGCGGATCGGCGGACGAGCTCGAAGACCGCCGGGACGGACCAGGCGCCCCGCTCCAGGCGGGCTGCGAGGCCCGAGGGGAGGATCCTGGCCGCGTTCTCGGGCAGCCCGCCGCCCGTGATATGCGCCGCCGCGTGGATCCTCCTTCCGGCTGCGAGCGACCGGACCAGCGGCGCGTAGACGGCCGTGGGTTCCAGGAGCAGCTCCGCCAGGGGCCGGTCGAAACCCTGGGGCACCCCCTCCAGCACCGCGGGCCCCTGGGCCAGGAGGGCGGAGCGGACCAGGCTGAACCCGTTCGAGTGGAGCCCGCTCGATGCCAGCCCCACCAGACGATCGCCCTCCCGCACCCGGGCCGGACCGAGGAGCTCTTCCTCCCCCACGACCCCCACGCAGAATCCCGCCAGGTCCAGCCGGTCGGCATCCATCACCCCCGGGTGCTCGGCCGTCTCGCCGCCCAGAAGCGCGCACCCCGCCCGCCGACAGCCCTCCGCCACGCCGGCCACCACCTCCGCCACGTGCTCGGGAACGAGTCGTCCTACGGCCAGGTAGTCCAGGAAGAGCATGGGCTCCGCGCCCGTGCACACGACGTCGTCCGCGCACATCGCCACCAGGTCGATCCCCACGGAGCCGAGCCGCCCCGCCATCCGGGCGATTTCCAGCTTGGTGCCCACGCCGTCGGTGGCGGCGGCCAGGTACCGGCCCGAGCCCAGGCGGAACAACCCCGCGAACCCACCCACGCCCTCGATCACCTCGGGGCGGGTGGCGCCGGCGGCCAGGTCCCGGATCATCCCGACGGCCCTGCTCGCCGCCTCCAGATCCACCCCGGCCCGGCGATAGGCCTCGCTCACGCGGTGCTCACCGGCCGCTCACGACTTCGCCGGATGCTCCAGCAGGAACTTGCCGGCCCCCTCGGGGATCGGGATCGGGTACTCACCGTCGAAGCAGGCTCGGCAGAAGGCCGCCTTCCCCGAGCCGGTGGCTGCCACCATGCCGTCCAGGGAGAGGTACCCGAGGGAATCCGCGCCCACGTACTCGCGGATCTGCTCCACGGAGAGGTCGGCGGCGACCAGCTCCTGCCGCGTCGACATGTCGATCCCGTAGAAGCACGGCCACTCGATCGGCGGGCAGGTGATGCGGGTATGGACCTCGGCGGCCCCGGCCTCGCGGAGTGCTTGAACCAGCTGGCGGGTCGTGGTGCCCCGGATGATCGAGTCGTCGATCACCACCAGACGCTTGCCGCGGATCGCGTCGGGGATCGGGTTGAGCTTCAGCTTGACCCCCCGCTCCCTGAGCGACTGCGAGGGCTGGATAAAGGTCCGACCCACGTAGCGGTTCTTCATGAGCCCCTCGCCGTAGGGGATGCCCGACACCTCGCTGTACCCCTGGGCGGCCGCGTGGCCCGTGTCGGGGACCGGGATCACCAGGTCGGCGTCGGCCGGTGCCTCGGCGGCCAGTCGCCGACCGAGCTCCCGACGGACCTGGTAGACGGTGTGGCCGCCGATCCGGGAGTCGGCTCGGGCCAGGTAGACGAACTCGAAGATGCACAGCGACCGCCCCGCGCTCTCGGTGAACCTGCGCGAGGATAGCCCCCGATCGTCGATCCGCAGCAGCTCCCCGGGTTCCACGTCGCGCACGTAGGTGGCGCCCACGATGTCCAGTGCGCAGGTCTCGGAGGCGACGCAGAAGCCGTTCGGGAGCCGGCCCAGGGAGAGGGGGCGCAGGCCGTGGGGGTCGCGGGCCGCGTACACGCTCCGCTCGTCCATCATCACGAAGCAGAAGGCACCCTCCAGGGTGGGCAGCACCTCGGCTGCCGCATCCCACAGCCCGGCCCGGTGACGGCGGGACAGCAGGGTGGCGACCAGGTCAGAGTCCGTGGTGGCAGAGCCTGACGCCCGCCCGACCCGCTCGGCGAGCTCCGAGGTGTTCACGAGGTTGCCGTTATGCCCCAGGGCCAGGGATCGCTCCCCATCCGTCTTGAACGCCGGCTGCGCGTTCTCCCACGTGGTGGAGCCGGTGGTCGAGTACCGCGTGTGCCCGATGCCGAGGTCACCCTGCAGCGTGGCCAGCGTCGCCTCGTTGAAGACCTGGGAGACGAGGCCGAGCTCCTTGTAGACGAGCAGGTGCTGCCCGTCGGAGACCGCCATCCCGGCCGACTCCTGGCCCCGGTGCTGCTGAGCGAAGAGACCGAAGTAGGTGATCCGCGCCACGTCCTCGCCCGGCGCCCACACGCCGAACAGGCCGCACGCTTCCTTCGGACTCTCCGTTCCCACCGCTGGGCGGATGGTAGCACTCGCCCCCCGACCGATGGACGGGTCTTCAGGCCTGCATCAGATCCGGGATCGTCCCCTCGGAGATGCGTCGAGCCTCCTCCAGGGCGAGGTCGATCCGCCCATCGACGACCAGCCGCGGGCCACCCGTCTCCCCCAGCCGCTGGAACGGCACCTGGAGGGCCCCGGCCAGGTCCTCCAGCTCACGGGCCCGCTCCGCTCGGACCGAGACCACCGCCCGAGAGGCCGACTCGGAGAAGAGGGTCACGTACCAGGGCACGTCCCCGGGCAGGCTCACCGCGAAGCCCGTGTCGCCGGCCAGGGCCGAACCGGCCAAGGTCACGGCCAGCCCCCCATCCGAGCAGTCGTGCGCCGAGACCAACAGGTCCTGGGATGCCGCCTTCACCAGCAGCCGCTGCAGGGCCGCCTCCACTTCCAGGTCCAGCGCGGGCGGGTGCCCCGATACGGTTCCCAGCACCACCTCGGCGAACTCGGAGCCCCCGAGCTCCGGGAGGGTCTCTCCCAACAGGTAGACGATGGTGCCCGACCGGAACCCGGGACGGACCAGCAGGCGGTAGTCCTCGATCAGACCGACCATCCCGATCACCGGCGTGGGCCAGATCGCGGAGCCGCCGGACTCATTGTAGAAACTCACGTTCCCCCCGGTCACCGGCGTCTGGAGCGCGCGGCAGGCATCGGCCATCCCCTGGATCGCCTCGGCGAACTGCCACATCACCTCCGGCCGCTCGGGGTTCCCGAAGTTCAGGCAGTTCGTCACGGCCAGCGGCGTGGCGCCCACCGTGGCCACGTTCCGGGCGGCCTCGGCCACCGCGTGGGCCGCGCCCAGGTAGGGATCGAGCGCCCCGTACCGCCCGTTCCCGTCCGAGGCCAGGACCAGCGCGCGCAGGGACCCGTCGATCCTGATCACGGCCGCGTCGGCCCCCGGCCCGAGCACCGTCCTGCCCTGCACGATCGAGTCGTATTGCTCCCAGATCCATCGCTTCGAGGCCACGTTCGGGGATGCCAGGACGGAGCGCAGGGCGTCCTCGGCGGTGACCGGGATCGTGGCGAAGGTGGGATCGTCCTCCAGCGCCTCGGCCACCTCTGCCGGTGGCTCCATCGGCCGATGGTACTCGGGTCCCTCGTCGGCCAGGGACCGGGCCGGGACCTCGGCCACCACCCGTCCCCCGATCGTCACCGAGAGCCCCCCGCCCTGCCGCAGGCCGCCCACCACCGCCGAGGCCAGCCCCCACTTGTCGCAGACCGACCGGGCCTCCGCCATCCGGTCGGGGTGGACGATGGCCAGCATCCGCTCCTGCGATTCGCTGGTCAGGATCTCGAACGGCTCCAGATCGCCCTCGCGCAGCGGAACCGCGTCCAGGTTCAGATCCGCCCCCAGCCGAGCCCTGGCCGCCGACTCGCTGACCGCACAGGTCAGTCCGGCGCCGCCCAGATCCTGGAGCCCCTCCAGCAGGTCACGCTCCACCAGCTCCAACGAGGCCTCGATCAACAGCTTCCCGGCGAACGGGTCACCGATCTGGACGCTGGGCCGACCCTCCTCCGCCCCCTCCTCGAGGGTCTGCGACGCCAGCACCGATACCCCGCCGATCCCGTCGCGGCCGGTGGCCGCGCCGAACAGGAGCAGGAGGGAACCGGCGGGGATCTCCCGGGCGGAGGTCACCAGGCGATCCGCCGGAGCGATGCCCACGCACATCACGTTCACCGTGGGGTTCGCGGCGTGGGCCGGGGCGAAGCGCACCTCGCCTCCCACGGTGGGGACCCCGATGCAGTTCCCGTAGCCGCCGATCCCGGCGACCACGCCGCCCAGCAGGAACCGATTCCTGGCGTCGCTCAGCGGGCCGAACCGGAGCGGATCCAGGAGCGCGATGGGCCGGGCGCCCATCGAGATGATGTCGCGGACGATGCCGCCCACGCCGGTTGCCGCCCCCTGGTAGGGCTCGATGGCCGAGGGGTGGGAGTGCGACTCCATCTTGAAGACCACGGCCAGGCCCTCTCCCAGGTCCACGGCCCCCGCGTCCTGACCCGGGCCGACCAGGATCCGGGGGCCCTGGGTGGGCAGGCGGCGCAGGTGGACCTTGCTCGACTTGTACGAGCAGTGCTCGGACCACATCACCGCGTACATCGCGAGCTCGTTCCGGTTCGGCTCCCGCCCGATCGCGCGGCGGATCGCGTCCAGCTCGGCGTCGGTCAGGCCCAGCGCTCGGTGCAGCGGCTGGTCCATCGCCACCGACCTAGACGCCTGCCAGCGCCGAGGCCAGGAGCGACGCGAACAGCGGTTGGCCGCCCGCCGGCCCGAGGTCGGGATCCACGGCGTGCTCCGGGTGCGGCATCAGGCCGACCACGTTCCCCCGATCGTTTCGCACCCCGGCGATCGCGTTCAGGCTGCCGTTGACATCGTGCTCGTCGTCCACCGTGCCGTCCGGCGCGCAGTAGCGGAACACCACCAGCCCCTCGCCCTCGATCCGGCGGAGGTCGCCGGCGGCCGCCAGGAACCGCCCCACGCCGTGCTTGACGGGGATCCGCAGCACCTCCCCCTCGCGCACCCGTCCCGAGAGCGGCGAGCGTGTGGTCTCCACCCGAACGTGGACCCACCGGCACACGAACCGCAGCTGTCGGTTGCGCACCAGGGCGCCAGGGAGGAGGCCGGCCTCGCAGAGGATCTGGAACCCGTTGCAGATCCCCACCACCGGTCCACCGCGCGCCCCGAACGACCTCACCTCGTCCATCACCGGCGCGAACCGCGCGATGGCCCCGGTCCGCAGATAGTCGCCGTAGGAGAACCCCCCCGGCAGGATCACCGCGTCCACACCATGGAGGTCGCGCTCCGCGTGCCAGAGCGGCACCGGGTCCCCGCCCATGACGGCGACCGCTCGGAGGGCATCGCGGTCGTCCAGCGATCCGGGGAAGGTCACCACCCCCACCCTGGGCGGGCGTGGCGTCACAGAAGTCCCTCCGAGCTCAGCCCGGCGAGCTCCTCGACGCTTCGGACCGCGAAGCGCTCGATCACCGGGTTCGAGAGGAGCCGCTCGGCCATCTCCTCGACCTGGGTCAGAGCAGCCTCGGCATCCGGCGCCTCGAGCTCGAGCTGGATGTGCTTGCCCACGCGGACGTTCGAGACGTTCGTCCATCCCATCGCCGGGAGCGCCCCCTCCACGGCCTTGCCCTGCGGGTCGAGCAATCCCGGCTTGAGGTCCACCTCCACGCTGCAACGGAACCTCATGCGTGCTCCCCACGGAGCCGCTCCAGGTCCACGGCGCACCGTTCCCAGTCGTGATCGGACATGATCCCCACCCGGTGCCGGTAGTGATCCCACTTCTCCCCGGTGATCCGCTCGTACGCCTCGTGGTACTTGAGGGCGGTCTTGCCCACCACCTCCGCCGGCAACTCGGGGGGCGGTGGCTCATGGTCCCATCCGCTGGCATCGAGCCAGTCGCGGACGAACTGCTTGTCGAAGCTCGGTTGGGACCGGCCTGGGGCGTACCCGTCGGCCGGCCAGAAGCGGGAGGAATCGGGCGTGAGCACCTCGTCGATCAGGATCGGCTCGCCGTCCGCGAACCCGAACTCGAACTTCGTGTCGGCCACGATGATGCCACGCTCGGCGGCGACCTGCGCCCCCCGTTCGTACAGGGCGATCGTGAGCTCGCGCAGGCGCTCCGCCAGGCCCTTGCCCACCAGGTCGATCGTCTGCTCGAAGGTCAAGGGAAGGTCGTGTCCCTCCGAGGCCTTCGTGGTGGGGGTGAAGATGGGCTCGGGGAGCCTCGAGGACTCCTCCAGGCCCGGGGGCAGCGGCACGCCGCAGACGTGTCCCTCGGCCCGGTACTGCTTCAGCCCCGAACCCGTCAGGTAACCGCGGGCCACGCACTCCACGGGGATCACCCGCGCCTTGCGCACCAGGGTCGAGCGCCCCGACAGGGACGGTTCGCTGCGGAAGGGCTCGGGGAAGTCCCGACGATCGGCGCTGATCAGGTGGTTGGCCACCAGGTCGCCCGTCCGGCCGAACCAGAACAGCGACAGCCCGGTGAGGACGCGCCCCTTATCGGGGATCGGGTTCGGGAGCACCACGTCGAAGGCCGAGATGCGGTCGGTGGCCACCAGCAGCAGCCGGTCCCGACCCGCGTCGTAGATGTCCCGGACCTTGCCCTGCGCCTCGAGCTTCCCACCCTGGGTCATCGCTTCCTCACCCCTCCTCCGTCAGCGGAACCTTGGCCAGTCGGTCGAACACGGCGTCCAGGTTCCGCAGGTACCTGGACGGGTCGAACAGAACGTCGAGTCTCGCCTCCGAGAGGCTCCCGGCGACCCCCGGATCCTCGGAGAGCGTCCGGCGGAAGTCGGCGCCCCGGTCCCAGGCGGCCGCCGCGGCCCGTTGCACCGCCGCGTAGGCCTCGTCACGGGAGCAGCCGGCGTCCACCAGCGCCAGCAGCACAGCCTGGGAGAAAGCCAGCCCCCCGTCCGCCTCCAGGTTGGCTCGCATCCGGTCCGGGTCCACGCGCAGCCCGTCGAGCACGTCGGCGAGCTCGGCCAGCATGAAGTCCACGGCGGCCGTGGAGTCCGGGAAGATCACGCGCTCGGCCGACGAGTGGGAGATGTCGCGCTGATGCCAGAGGACCACGTCCTCCAGTGCCGCCTGCAGGTTCCCCCGTACCACTCGGGCCAGCCCGGTGATCCGCTCGCACCGCACCGGGTTGCGCTTGTGCGGCATGGCGCTGGAGCCCTTCTGGCCCTGCGCGAACGGCTCCTGCACCTCCCGGATCTCGGTCCGGGCCAGGTGCCGGAGCTCCGTGGCGAACAGGTCGAGCGACGTGGCCAGCAGGGCGAGCGCGGACAGGTACTCGGCGTGACGGTCCCGAGGGACGATCTGGCTCGAGGCCTCCGCCGGCCGGAGCCCGAGGTGGGCACAGACCTGCTCCTCGATGCGGGGATCGACCTGCGCGTAGGTCCCCACCACCCCGGAGATCTTGCCCACCGCCACGGCGTCGCGAGCCCGTCGGAGCCGGTCGCGGTCGCGATCGAGCTGGAAGGCCCAGAGGGCCAGCACGTGACCGAAGCTGGTCGGCTCGGCATGGACCCCGTGCGTGCGCCCGATCATCACGGTCTGGCGATGCTCGAACGCCCGGCGCTTCACCACGCCGAGCAACCGCTCCAGCCGGGACAGGAGCAGGTCCGAGGCCTCCCGCAACTGCAGGGCGAACCCCGTGTCCAGCACGTCCGATGAGGTCAGCCCGAAGTGCACCCACCGGCCGGCCGGGCCGACGGACTCGCCCACGCACTGCACGAACGCAGCGACGTCGTGCCGGGTGACCCGCTCCAGCTCCTGGACCCGGTCCACGGTGAAGGTTGCCCGCTCCCGAACGGCCCGGGCATCCTCCGAGGGGATCCGACCCAGCCGGGACCAGGCCTCCACGGCGAGGATCTCGATCTGGAGCCAGTTGCCCAGGCGCGCTCGATCGGACCACAGCTCCGCCATCTCGGGCGACGTGTAGCGGGGGATCATGCGCCGGCTCCCGGTGGCAGCCCGCGGAGGGGGCTCACAGGCGGAGCCCCTCCGACAGATCGTCCTTGAACTTCCACAACCGCTTCTGCAGCTCGGGGTCGGTGACCCCCACGATCTGAGCCGCCAGCACGGCGGCGTTGACCGCGGCGTCCACGCCGACCGCGGCCACCGGGACACCCATGGGCTGCTGCACCGTGATGATCAGCGCCTCGGAGCCGCCCATCTCCGGCGGCGAGGCGATGGGTACGCCGATCACCGGCAACACCGTGCGAGACGCCACCCCGGCGGCCAGGTGCCCCGAGATGCCGGTGGTGCAGACGATCACCCTCAGGCCTCGCTCGAACGCCGTCCGCGCGTACTCGTCCACCAGGTCGGGGCTCCGGGCCACGGACATCACCCGGATCTCGTGCGGCACCTCGAGCTTCTCGAGGATCGCCGTAGCCTGTTGCATCATCGACAGCTCGGCTGGCGAGGCCGCCAGCACCCCCACGGCCGGCCCGGCATCCTTCATCGATCCTCCCCCGTCACCCGCTGCGCGATGTCTCGCCGGAACTGCATACCCTCGAAGGAGATCCGTGCGCATCCCTCGTAGGCGCGGGCGCGGGCCTGGGCCAGATCGGCGCCGAGACCGCTCACCATCAGGACCCGCCCACCCGAGGTGACCACTCTACCTTCTCGCTCCGCGGTGCCGGCGTGGAAGACCACCACACCCTCGACCTCGCCCGCGCCGGACAGCCCCGAGATCGGCAGGCCGGTCGCGGGCCGCCCTGGATAGCCCCCGGATGCGAGGACCACGGTCACGCATGCCCGGGCAGACCACTCGGCACGTCGACCGGCCAGGGTTCCCTCGGCGGCGGCCCGGAGCAGCTCGGCCAGGTCCGAGTCCAGGCGGGGGAGGATGACCTCCGTCTCCGGATCGCCGAACCGCGCGTTGAACTCGAGCAGCTTCGGTCCGTCCTCCGTGAGCATGACACCCGCATACAGGACCCCCCGATAGGTCACCCCTTCCGAACTCATGGCCCGTACGGCGCGCTCGATCACCTGCTCCCAGATGGAGCGGGCCGTGGACTCGTCCACGAACGGCACGGGCGAGTAGGCCCCCATGCCGCCCGTGTTCGGGCCCCGGTCGCCCTCTCCCACCCGCTTGAAGTCCTGCGCCATCACCAGCGGGAGCACCGTTCGCCCGTCCGTGAGCGCGAAGGCGGAGACCTCCGGCCCCTGCAGGTGCTCCTCGACCAGCACGGTGGTCCCGGCCGGCCCGAAGACCCGTTCCACCAGCGAGGCCTCCAGGGCGGCGATCGCGTCGGCCCGGCTCTCCGCGATCACCACGCCCTTGCCGGCGGCCAGCCCATCCGCCTTCACCACGTAGGGAGGCTCGAGCGCGTCCAGATACTCGACCGCCGGTCCCATCTCGGTGAAGGCTCGGGAGCGGCCCGCCGGGATCCCGTACCGCCCGCACAGGTCCTTGGTCCAGGCCTTCGAGCCCTCGATCCGTGCGGCCGCCCGCCGGGGACCGAACGCCCGGTGCCCCCGTGACTCGAGCTCGTCCACCAGGCCCCCCACCAGCGGCCCCTCCGGGCCCACCACCGTGAGGTCGATCGACTCCCGGTCCGCGGCGGCGGCGATGCCCGCCAGGTCGTGGGCGGCCACCGGCAGGCACGTGGCCTGCTCGGCGATCCCGGGGTTGCCCGGGGCGGCGAAGACCCGGTCCACCGATGGGCTCTGGGCCAGCTGCCGGACCAGGGCGTGCTCACGCCCTCCGCCGCCGACGACCAAGAGCCTCATGGCACCGGCAGGCTCTGCTCGCGGGCCGGGCCCACCGAGACCGTCGAGATCCGGACCCCGGCCAGCTCCTGGAGCCGCTCCACGTAGGCCCGCGCCGGCGAGGGCAGGTCCTCGTACCGGCGGACCCCGGCGAGGTCCTGCCGCCACCCCTCCAGCTCCTCGTACTCGGGCTCGGCCCGGTGGAACAGGGACTGGTGCGGCGGGACATCCTCGAACCGCTCACCATCGGCTCGGTAGGCGGTGCAGACCTTCACCGTGGCGAAGCCCGAGAGCACGTCGAGCTTGGTGAGGAACACCTCGGTCAGCCCGTTCAGCCGTGCCGCGTACCGCATGATCACGGCGTCGTACCATCCGCACCGACGGCGCCGGCCGGTGGTTGCCCCGAACTCCTGACCCACGTCCCCCAGCCGCTCGCCGTCCGGTCCCGTGTCCTCGGTGGGGAAGGGGCCCGAGCCCACCCGCGTCACGTACGCCTTCGCGATGCCGATCACCCGGCCGACCTCACCCGGGCCGATCCCGGCGGAGGCCAGCGCGTACCCGGCCACCGGGTTCGATGAGGTCACGAAGGGATAGGTCCCGTGATCCAGGTCCAGCATGGTGCCCTGCGCTCCCTCCAGCAGGACCTGCTTGCCGGCCCGGAGGGCATCGTGGATCAGCTTGCCGGTGTCGGCCACGTACGACCGGAGGCGCTCGGCGTAGGCCAGGTAGTCCTCCACGATCCCCTCCGCCTGAAGGGGCAGGCGGTTGTAGACCTTCGTCAGGACCAGGTTCTTCTCACGGAGGA
>DASQQQ010000003.1:0-20746 GCA_035643355.1 Actinomycetota bacterium
CAGGCGGACCCGGCGCCGCACCGGGCGGGGATCGGGTCTCGGCTCGTCACCGCTCATCGCGAAACCACCCGGTTGCGATATCCGCGGTGCGGCGATACGATCCTTTGCAACCGCACGGTTGCGATCATACCCCACCGAGGAGGAGCCATGAGCCTGCTGGTCCCCACCGTGATCGAGGAGAGCGCCAGGGGGGAGCGCGCCTTCGACATCTACTCCCGCCTGCTCCGCGAGCGGATCGTCTTCCTGGGCAGCCCGATCGACGACGGGGTCGCCAACCTGGTCGTGGCTCAGCTGCTGTTCCTGGACTCCGTCGAGGCGGGCAAGGACATCGCCCTGTACGTGAACAGCCCGGGCGGGGCCACCACGGCCTTGTTCGCGATCTACGACGCGATGGGCTCGCTGGCCTCCGACGTGGCGACCTACGGCGTGGGGCAGGCCGCCTCGGCGGCGGCGGTGATCCTGGCGGCGGGCACGGCCGGCAAACGCCATGCGCTGGCCAACGCCCGCGTGCTCCTGCATCAGCCGCACGGTGGCGTCGAGGGGCAGTCGGCCGATCTGGAGATCCACGCCCGGGAGGCGATCCGCCAGCGGCGCCGGATGGAGGAGATCCTCGCCGAGCACACCGGGCAGCCGGTGGAGCGGATCCACGAGGACCTGGACCGGGACTTCATCCTCGACGCGCACGAGGCCAGGTCCTACGGCCTGGTGGACCAGGTGATCGAGCCACGGCGGCTGGCCCGGGTGGCCGAGCTCTCGCGAAGCGTCTGAGGCGCCCCCGCCCCCGTCCTCACGCCGAGGACGGGATCACCAGGGTCCGGCCCGGGATCAGGGCCCCGGGGTCCACCTGGTTGGCCTCGGCGATGGCATCCACCATGGGGCGTGGATCCGAGGCCGGGGCGATCGACCTGGCGATGGACCACAGCGTGTCGCCCGAGCGGATCACGTACCGGTGCTCCGCCACGGGCACGGCCCGCGGCGCCGGGAACGCCCGTGACAGCGGCCCGGCCAGCACGGACACCGCGCCGGCCGCCAGGGCCACCGCGGCGATCCGTCGCCGGCGAACACGTGTTCGAGTCATGACACTATCCTACCGAACGCGTGTTCGGGGTCAAGACCGAACATATGTTTGATTCCCCCTCCTGCTCGTGCTACCGTCCCGATGCTAGGAGGGGGGTCTGACACGGCCCATCCGAGCGGACGGGAGCGACCATGGACGACGTGACGCCCAGGCAACGCAGGATCCTGGAGTTCATCCAGCGCACGGTCCGCGAGCGCGGGTATCCCCCCACGGTGCGCGAGATCGGCGAGGCCGTGGGCCTCACCTCCTCATCCAGCGTGCACGGCCAGCTCGCCAACCTGCAGCGCAAGGGGCTGCTCCTGCGCGATCCCACCAAGCCGCGGGCCGTGAGCCTGGTCGAACCCGAGCCCGCTCGCCCCGAGCCGGCGGTCGTGCCCCTCATCGGCCGGATCGCGGCCGGGGTCCCGGTGCTGGCCGACCAGAACGTGACCGACCACCTCACGGTCCCGATGGGCTTCGTCGACGGCGCCGAGCACTTCGCCCTGCGCGTGAGCGGGGACTCCATGATCGAGGCCGGGATCTTCGACGGTGACATCGTGATCGTCCGGCGCCAGGACACGGTGGACGACGGCGACGTGGTGGCGGCCGTGCTCCCCGGGCCGGCCGAGGACGAGGCCACGGTGAAGCGGCTCCGTCGCAAGGGGTCGAAGATCATGCTGGTGCCCGAGAACCGCTCCATGTCGCCCTTCGAGATGACCGAGGGGAACATCGCCGGCAAGGTGGTGGCGGTCCTGCGGAAGCTCTAGGCTGCCCGGGACACCGGCACCAGGGGGCGACCGATGGGTGATACCGCGTTGGAGCGCGCCATCCGCGCGCAACCCGATGAGCTGGAGCGCCTGGCGTCCCAGCGCATCCCTCACGATCTGACCGAGCGCCTCCTTCAGGCCCGCCGCCTCTGGCTGGTGGGGACCGGCACCAGCTTCCACGCGGCGGAGCTCGGCGCCACCATGCTCCAGCAGGCGGGCCGCGGCGCGCACGCCCTGCCGTCCATGCGCTTCGTGAACTGGGCCCCGCCGGTGCACCCGCAGGACGGCGTGATCGTGATCAGCCACAACGCCGGCCGGGAGACCGCGTACGCCTATGCCGCGTACGCCATGGCCCGTGAGGCCGGCCTGCGGGTGGTGGCCATCACCCGGCGGGAGGGTGGCCTGCCGAACTCACTCGAGACCGTCGATCAGGAGCGCTCGCAGACCTACACGGTGAGCTACACGGCGGTCCTGCTGTTGCTCGCCCGGCTGGCGCACGAGCTGGGCGCCGAGGACCTGAGCCCCGACGCCGTGGCTGCCGTGCCGGCCGCCGTCCGGGATGCCCTGGCCGCTCCCGGGACCGACGCCATCCCCACGCCACGCCGCCTGCTGGTGCTGGCCGGGGAGGGCCCGGCGGCGGTCACCGCCCGCGAGGGCGCCCTGAAGCTCCGCGAGGGCGCCCGCCTGCCCGCCGAGGGCTACGAGGTGGAGTACCTGCTGCACGGCTCGGCGGTCCCCATAGGCCCCGACGACCACCTGATCGTCCTCGGATCACCCGACACCCACGGGCTGGTCCGCGCGGTGGGGGCCGCGGCCGCCGCCGAGGGGGTGCCGGTGACGTCGCTGGTCGAGACGGCATCCCTGCCACCGCTGCTGGCGCAGATCCCGCTCACGGTGCGCCTCCAGCTGCTGGCGCTGCGCCAAGCGGAGGAGCGTGGCATGGACCCGGACGAGGTCATCACCGGGGCCTGGGCGGACGAGGAGCTCTGGCGGATCGGCACCCCGGAACGAGGCTGATCGAGCCGGGAACGTTGGGTGGTCCCGCTCAGCCGGCGCGGGTGTGCGGCCCGGAGGGATCCACCATCAGCTCGGCCACCCGCGGCACGTCCCGCCGCTCGACCCGGGCCCGGACCAGCGTCCCCTCGTCCCGAGGCTCCTCCGTCAGCACCTCGCCCTCCCGGTGGAGCCGGGCGGTCACGTCCTCGCGTCCGAAGGGCACCAGGAGCGTGACCTCCACCGGCGGCCGGGGGATGGCCTCGGCCACCGCCGCGACCAGCCCCTGCTGGCCGCGACCGGTGATCGCCGACACCAGGACCGCCCTCGGGAACCGACGGGTCACCCGCTCCCGGGCCACGTCGTCCAGCAGGTCCACCTTGTTCAGGGCCAGGACGTCGGGGATGGTGCCCGCCCCGATCTCGCCCAGGACCGTGCGGACCGCGTCCACCTGCTCCACCACGTCGGGCGAGGAGGCATCGGCCACGTGCAGGATCAGGTCGGCCCGGGTGACCTCCTCGAGCGTGGAGCGGAACGCCTCCACCAGGTCGTGGGGCAGCTTGCCCACGAAGCCCACGGTGTCGGAGAGCACCGCCAGCCGCCCGTTCGGGAGTTGGAGGCGGCGGGTGGTGGGATCAAGCGTGGCGAACACCTGGTCGGCCACCAGCACGCTCGCCTCGGTCAGGGCGTTCATCAGGGTCGACTTGCCGGCGTTCGTGTAGCCGGCGATCGCGATCTGCGGAACGCCGGAGCGCTCCCGCCGGGCCCGCTTCACGTCGCGGGTCCGGGACAGGTCCTTGATGTCCCGGCGCAGCTTGGTGATCCGTCGCTTGATGTGCTGGCGGTCGACCTCGAGCTTGGTCTCGCCGGGACCGCGGGTCCCGATGCCGCCGCCCAGCCGCGACATGGCCTCGCCCCAGCCCCGCAGGCGGGGCAGCAGGTAGTTGAGCTGTGCGAGCTCCACCTGGGCCTTGCCCTCGCGGCTCCGGGCGTGCAAGGCGAAGATGTCCAGGATCAGCGCGGTGCGATCGATCACCTTCACCCCCAGCCGGTCCTCCAGGTTCCGGAGCTGGCCGGCCGAGAGCTCGTCGTCCAGGATCACCGCGTCGGCGCCCGTGCGATGCACCGCCCGGTGGATCTCGTCGATCTTGCCGCGACCCACGAACGTGGCGGGGTCGGGGTCGGAGCGGGTCTGGACCACCCGGGCCACCGGCTCGGCGCCGGCCGAGTCCGCCAGGGCCGCGAGCTCGTCCAGGTCGGCCTCCTCCATGCCGTGACCCACACCCACCAGGACGGCCTTC
The DNA here is from genome assembly GCA_035643355.1 of Actinomycetota bacterium. Taxonomy (GTDB): domain Bacteria; phylum Actinomycetota; class UBA4738; order UBA4738; family HRBIN12; genus DASQQQ01. The sequence goes on from DASQQQ010000003.1 coordinate 4,119, forward strand.
TCCCGCACCCGGGGGGTCCAGGTGGCCGAGAGCGGTGACTCCATCACCGAGCGGCGCCCCCGGCGGCGTCCATCCTGCGACATCAGCCCAGCGCCTCCCCCAGCCGCTCCATCGCTTCGGCCAGCCGGTCCTCCGAGACGGTCAGCGCGATCCGCACGTACCCCTCCCCGTGCGGGCCGTACCCGCTGCCGGGGGCGACGAACACCCCGGCGCGATCCAGCAGCAGGTCCGCGAAGCCCACCGAGGTCTGCCCCTCGGGCACCGGGAGCCAGACGTAGATGGAGCCGAGCGGCGGCTTCAGCGACCATCCCAGGCCGTTCAGGGCGGAGATCACCATGTCCCGCCGGCGCTGGTAGGTGGCGCGCAGGCCCTCCACGTGCTCCTGGGGGCCCGACAGGGCGGCGACGCCGGCCCGCTGGATCGCCGTGAACAGCCCCGAGTCGATGTTCGTCTTCACCACGCCCAGCGCCGAGATGGCCCGGGCGCTGCCCACGGCGAAGCCCGCGCGCCAGCCGGTCATGTTGTTGAACTTCGACAGCGAGTTGAACTCGATCGCCACGTCCTTGGCCCCCGGCACCTGGAGGAGCGAGGGCGCCACGAAGCCGTCGAACGTGATCTCGGAGTACGCGGCGTCGTGGGCCAGGAGCACGTCGTGGTCCCGGGCCCAGGCCACCGCACGCTGGAAGAAGCCCAGGTCCGCCACCGCGCCGGTGGGGTTGCCGGGGAAGTTGATCCAGCACAGCTTCGTGCGCCCGGAGACCGGCACCGCCTCCAGGTCGGGGAGGAAGCCGTGCTCGGCCACCAACGGCAGGGAGGTGGGGGTTCCCCCGGCCAGCTGGGTGCTGGTGGCGTACACGGGATACCCGGGGTCGGAGACCAAGGCCTCGTCCCCCGGATCCACGAACGCGAAGGCCAGGTGCGCCACCCCCTCCTTGGAGCCGATCAGCGAGATCACCTCGGTGGCGGGGTCGAGCTCCACGCCGAACCGGCGCCCGTACCAGTCGGCCACGGCGGTCCGGTACTCGATCGTCCCGTAGTAGGAGGGATAGCGGTGGGTGGCGGGATCGCGGATCGCGTCCTGCATCGCGGCCACGATGTGTTCGGGCGTGGGCTGGTCGGGGTCGCCGACGCCGAGCGAGATCACCTCGACCCCCTCGGCCCGCTTGGCCGCGAGCTTCTCGTCCAGCGCCGCGAACAGGTACGGCGGCAGCGCCTCGATCCGTCGTGCGATCCTCATGCCACTCCTCTCCCCCCTCGCCATCCCCGGTCCAGCACCGCCTCGAAGACCCGCTCGGCGGGTCCCGTGAGCCACACGTCCTCCGGCCCCCGCTCCACCACCAGCGTCCCGCCGGGGAAACGGACCTCGGCCCTCGCCGGCACCAGGCCGGCCTCGTTCGCCGCGACCAGGGCCGCGCAGGCCCCCGTGCCGCAGGCCATGGTCTCCCCCACGCCGCGCTCCCAGACCCGGACCTTCAGGCCGCCGTCCTGCACGACCACGAACTCCACGTTCGCACCCTGCGGGAACCACTCACGCCGCTCCAGACGGGGGCCGATCCTCGGCACGTCCACCCCCTCGGGATCCTGCTCGACGAACAGGACCAGGTGGGGGTTGCCCATCGAGAGGGCGGAGCCCTTCCAGGTCAGCCCGTCCACCTCCACGGGCTGCGTCAGGAACGTGTCCCGGGGCGGCCCGGTCATGGGGATCTGCGACCGGCTCAGCCGGGCGGGACCCATCCCCACGGTCACGGTCCCGACGTCGTCCCCGGCCATACCCAGCGTGAGGTGCTTCACGCCGGCACGGGTCTCCACCTCCAGCTCGGTGCCCTGCACCAGCCCGCGCTCGTGGGCGAAGGCGGCCAGGCACCGGATCCCGTTGCCGCACATCTCGGCCACCGAGCCGTCGGCGTTCCGGTGGTCCATGAACAGGCGGCCCTGCGCCCCCCGGGTCACGCGGATCACGCCGTCGGCCCCCACGCCGAAGCGCCGATGGCACAGGGCGCGGACCAGGTCGGCCGACAGGGGCCGGCGATCCTCCAGGTCCTCCAGCAGGACGAAGTCGTTGCCGGTGCCCTGGTACTTCCAGATCCGAAGCTCAGCCTCCACGCAGGTACCCCTCGATCTCGGCGCCCAGCGCCGTCGCCCCCTCCGCCCCGGCCCGGAACCACCGGATCCGGGGGTCCCGGCGGAACCACACCATCTGGCGGCGGGCCAGCTCCCGCGTCCGGCCGACCGTCCCCTCCACCGCCTGCTCCAGGGACAGCTCGCCCCGGACGTGCCGGGCGAACTCAGCGTACCCGATGGCCTGGGACGCGGTGAGCCATCCGAACAGCCCTCGGTCCAGCAGGCCGCGGACCTCCTCGAGCAGCCCGGCGGCCACCATCGCCTCGACCCGGGCGCGGATCCGTGCCTCCAGGGCCGGACGGGCCAGCTCGATCCCCGCCGCCCGGACCCGTTCGGTGGGGTACCGGTCCCACCCCTCCGCGTAGCTCGAGAACGGCCGCCCGGTCACCGCGGCGACCTCCAGCGCGCGGACCGTGCGCCGCACGTTGCCCGGCTCGATGCGCTCGGCCGCGGCCGGGTCCACCAGGGCCAGGCGGGCGTGCAGGCCCTCCGCTCCCAGCGCCGTCGCCTCGGCCTGCAGGTCCCGCCGCGTGCCCGGGTCCGTGGCCGGGAACTCCAGCTCGTCCACCACCGCCCGGAAGTACAGGCCCGACCCGCCCACCAGCAGGGCCGGGCGTCCCCGATCGCGGATGTGGGCCAGGACCCGGTGCGCGAGCCGCTGGTACTGGGCCACCGAGAACGCCTGGTTCGGCTCCACCAGGTCCAGCAGGTGGTGGGGCACCCGGGCCCGGAGCGGGCGGTCCGGCTTGTCGGTGCCCACGTCCATCCCGCGGTAGACGAGCATGGAATCCACCGAGACGATCTCGGCGCCCAGGCGTTCGGCGAGCACCACGCCGGCCTCGGTCTTGCCCGATGCGGTGGGCCCCACCAGCGCGAGGAGCGCGGGCCGGGCCATCAGCGGACCGGCGCCGGCTCCCGGGCGGGGCCGGTGCGGGCCGGACCGGCGGGGGGAGCGACCGGCTCACCCACCAGGTGGTGGGGATGGGCCGACGCGATGCGCACGTGGAGGAAGGTCCCCGGCGGCAGCTCCCGGGCCACGTGCACCACCCGGTTGGTGCGGGTGCGAGCCTGCGTGCCGCCCTTGCGCCCCAGGCCCTCGGTCAGGATCTCGACGGTGCCGCCCACCTGGGCCCGCATCCGCTCCAGGGAGATCGCCTCCTGCAGCGCCACCAGCCGATCGAAGCGCTCCTGCACGACCTCCTTGGGCACCCGGTCGGGCAGATCGGCGGCTCGGGTCCCGGGCCGGGGCGAGTACTGGAACGTGTAGGCCTGATCGAACCGGGCCTCGCGCACCGTCTCCAGCGTCTGCCGGAAGTCCTCCTCGGTCTCGCCGGGGAAGCCCACGATCACGTCGGTGGAGACGGCGATCCGCGGGATCGCCTGCCGGATCCGTCCCAGCCACGAGAGGTACCGGTCCCGGCGGTAGGAGCGCCGCATCGCCCTCAGCACCCGGTCCGAGCCCGACTGCAGCGGGAAGTGGATGTGCTCGCACACGCTGGGCGCCGAGGCCATGGCCTGGATCACGTCCGGCGTGAAGTCGTGCGGATGGGGGCTGGTGAACCGGATCCGCCGGATGCCCTCCACCCGGTCCACCGCCCGGAGCAGGTCGGCGAACAGGGGGCGAGGACCGGACCCCGGCACGGACAGATCCCGCCCGTACGTGTTCACGTTCTGCCCGAGCAGCGTCACCTCCACCACCCCCCGCCGGGCCAGGGCCTGGACCTCGGCCAGGACGTCGCCGATCGCGCGCGAGCGCTGGGGCCCCCGGACCAGGGGGACGATGCAGAAGGTGCAGGCGTTGTCGCATCCCACGGCGATCGACACCCAGGCGTGGTGGGCCAGCTCGCGGCGGGCCGGCAGCGCGCTGGGGAAGACCTCGGTGTACTCGCGCACGTCCATCTGCCGACCCTCGTCGCCCGATCGGCGCAGGAGCTCCAGGAGCTCAGGCAGGGCGTGGGTCCCCACCACCACGTCCACCCACGGCGCGCGCTCCTGGATCCGGCCCCGATCCTTCTGGGCCAGGCATCCCGCCACCACGATGCGCAGGTCCGGGTTGGCCTGCTTCAGGGACCGGAGGTGCCCCAGGTTGCCGTAGAGCCGGTTGTCGGCGTTCTCCCGGATCGCGCACGTGTTGAACACCACGACCTGCGCGTCGGCCGCCCGGTCGGTCCGCACGTAGCCGTCCGACTCCAGCAGCCCCGCCAAGCGCTCGGAGTCGTGCTCGTTCATCTGGCACCCGAAGGTGCGGATCAGGTAACGGCCGGCCACGCCCTCCACGCTACCGCGCGTACTCCACCGAGCGGCTCTCCCGGACCACCGTGATCTTGATCTGCCCCGGGTACTGGAGCTCCTCCTCCACCTGCTTGGCCATGTCCCGCGCCAGGACCTGCGCGGCCAGGTCGTCGACCTCGGCGGGCTTGACCATGACGCGGACCTCGCGGCCGGCCTGCATCGCGTAGACCTTCTCCACGCCCGGGTAGCTGGTGCAGATCTCCTCCAGCCGCTCCAGGCGCTTCACGTAGGTCTCCAGGCTCTCGCGCCGCGCTCCCGGACGCCCCCCGGAGATCCCGTCCGCGATCTGTGCGATGACGGCCTCCACGGTCCGCTGCTCGACCTCGCCGTGGTGGGACTCGATGCAGTGCACCACCTCCGGGGACTCCTTCAGGCGCCGGGCGATCTCGGCCCCGATGATGGCGTGCGAGCCCTCCACCTCGTGCGTCACGGCCTTGCCGATGTCGTGCAGCAGCGCCCCGCGCCGGGGGATCCTGGGATCGATCCCGAGCTCGGCGGCGATGGCCGCGGCGATGTGCGAGGACTCCACCAGGTGCCGGAGCACGTTCTGACCGTAGGAGGTCCGGAACTGGAGCCGCCCCAGCAGCTTGACGAGGTCCGGGTGCATGTCGGTGACCCCGGCCTCGAGCACGGCCTCCTCCCCCGCGCGCCGGATCCGTTCATCGACGTCCTTCTGGGAGCGCTCGTAGGTCTCCTCGATCCGCGCCGGGTGGATCCGCCCGTCGGACACGAGCTTCTCCAACGTGAGCCGGGCGGTCTCGCGCCGGACCGGGTCGAAGCAGGACAGGACCACCGCCTCCGGCGTGTCGTCGATGATCAGGTTCACGCCGGTGGTGGCCTCGAAGGCGCGGATGTTGCGGCCCTCGCGGCCGATGATGCGTCCCTTCATGTCCTCGGAGGGCAGGGAGAAGACCGACACCGTGGACTCTGAGGTCTGCTCGGAGGCCACCCGCTGGATCGCGATGGTCACGATCTTGCGGGCCCGCTCCTCGCCCTCCTCCCGGGCCCGCTGCTCGATCTCGCGGACCGTGGCCATGGCGTCGCGCTTGGCCTCCTCCACGACCTGTCCGATCAGGGCGTCCTTGGCCTCCTGGGTGGTCATCCGGGCGACCGACTCGAGCTGGGCGCGGTGATGCTCGGCGGCCTGCTCCAGCTGTTGGCGCACCTTCTGCAGCTTGGCGTCACGGTCATCCAGATCGGCCACGCGCCGGTCCAGGTCCCCCACCTTGCGCTCGAGGTTCTCCTCCTTCTGGGCCAAGCGCTGCTCCTGACGCTTGACCTCTTCACGACGGGTGCGGATGTCCTGCTCCGCCTCCCGGCGCATCCCTCCGATCTCGTCCTTCACCTCGACCAGCGCCTCGCGGACGACCTTCTCCGCCTCGCGCTCCGCCTCGAGGACCATCTTCTGTGCCTTGGACTCCGCCGTCTCGGCTCGCGACTGCCCGATCGCCTGGCGCATCAGGTAGCCGAACGCGATCCCGCCGACAGCGGCTCCGAGCCCTGCGATCAAGATCTCCATATGGGCTGCCCCTCCGGTCCGACATGAAAGAACGGCCGAGCAAGGCCCTGTCCGGGCTCTGCTCGGCCGTGCGTCCGATGCGACGAACTAGGGCGCCGTCGACCCCCGTTGGGTCCTTCGCCCTCGGTCTCGTCGCGATGTCTTCATCTGGTCTGTCACGTCGTCAGGCACACGTCGAACAGCTGCATATCCCAGGCAGAACCTCTCAAACGCACAATGTACGGCCTCCCGGCCCTCCAGGCAAGGCGCCGAGCAGCACGGCTCAGCCGGAGCCATCGCCCTCCAGCCCCAGGGCCGCCGCGGCCGCCCGCCGCGCCACCCCGGCCTCGTAGCCGCGCCTGGCCAGGAAGCCGACCAACCGGCGGGCGGCGACCTCGGGGGGCAGCCCGGTGAGCCGGGTGGCACGGAGCCGCGCCAGCTCCACCGCGCGGTCGGCCTCCCCTCCCGGCACCTGCGCCAGGGTCCGCTCGATGGTGGCTCGGTCCACCCCCCTGGCGGACAGGGCCGCGAACACGGCCCGTCGGCCGGCCAGCTTGGTCCCCACCGCATGCTCGGCGAAGCTCTCCGCGAACCGGCGATCGTCGACCAGCCCCACCGCGCTCAGCCGCTCCAGCTCCTGCGCCACCTCGTCCCGATCGAACCCCGCCCGGAGCAGCCGGAGCTCGAGCTCGCGCCGCGACCGGGGTCGGACGGCGAGCAGGCCGAGCGCGCGGTCGTGGCAGGAGCGCCGGTGCTTCGGCTGGCGGGACCCCCGGGGGCCGGTCAAGCCTTCCCCTAACCCGCCGGCGCCCCGGTGGCCTCGCGTTCCTTGCGCCCACCCTTGGTCGTGGCGGGCTCGCCACCGTCCTCGATCACCACGGGCTCCTCGCCCTCCTCGCCGAACGAGGTCAGGCCCACGGCCTCGCGGACCCTCCGTTCGATCTCGGCGGCGATGTCGGCGTGCTCCCGCAGGAACTGCCGAGCGTTCTCGCGACCCTGGCCGAGCTGATCGCCCTCGTAGGTGAACCAGGCACCGCTCTTCTTGACCAGCTCCATGTCCACGCCGACGTCGAGCAGGCTCCCCTCGCGGGAGATGCCGGTGCCGTACATGATGTCGAACTCGCACTGCCGGAACGGCGGCGCCACCTTGTTCTTCACCACCTTGACCCGGGTGCGGGACCCGACCACCTCGGTGGCGTCCTTCAGGTTCTCGATCTTGCGCACGTCCAGGCGCACCGACGAGTAGAACTTGAGGGCCCGGCCCCCCGGCGTGGTCTCGGGGTTGCCGAACATCACGCCGATCTTCTCGCGCAGCTGGTTGATGAAGATGGCCGTGGTCTCGAAGCGAGACAGCGATCCGTTCAGCTTGCGCATCGCTTGCGACATCAGCCGGGCCTGCAGCCCGACGTGCGAGTCGCCCATCTCGCCCTCGATCTCCGCCCGGGGGACGAGCGCCGCCACCGAATCGACCACCACCAGGTCCAGCGCCCCCGACCGCACGAGCATGTCGGCGATCTCGAGCGCCTGCTCGCCGGAGTCGGGCTGGGAGACCAGCAGCGCATCGATGTCCACGCCGAGGTTCCGGGCGTAGGTGGGATCGAGCGCGTGCTCCGCGTCGATGAAGGCGGCGATCCCGCCGCGCTTCTGGGCCTCGGCGATGATGTGGAGGCAGACCGTGGTCTTGCCCGAGCCCTCGGGGCCGAAGACCTCCACGATCCGCCCCCGGGGGATCCCGCCCACCCCCAGCGCGAGGTCCAGCGCCAGCGAGCCCGTGGGGATCACCGAGATCCCGTGGCCCATGGGGTGCTCGCCCAGACGCATCACCGCGCCCTTGCCGTACTGCTTCTCGATCTGGGTGAGCGCCACGTCGAGCATCTTGTCCCGATCCATCCGCGAAGCCTCCTCGCTCCCCCTGGCCCAGCGGCCGAGCGTCCGGCTGAGCTCCTCCCCCAACTCCGGCCGCACGCTATCGCGGGGGTCTGACATGGGTCACACTCCTGTGATTACAGTCCTGGAAGACGGTCTTGGCAACCCGCAGCCTAGTCGAACACCTGTTCGAGGTCAACGACCTGACCTACGGCCCCACGGTCAGCCCGCGAGCGGGAAGACCCTCAGCGCCTCGTAGACCGGGGCCGGACGACGCAGGTGGCTGCGGTACAGGATCAGACGGTCCACCGGGAACGGCTCCCCCATCTCGGCCCCGGCACCGATCTCCTCCACGGCCACCGGGGGCTGGAACCGGGCCACCGTGAGGTGCGGGGTGAAGGCGCGCTTCTCCGGCTCGAACTCCGCGGACATGGCGCGGTCCAGCGCCCCGGCCATCACCGCCAGTCGTCCGTCCGGATCCTCCAGCCCGGCCCACAGCACCCGGGCCCGGCGGGGGCTGGGGAAGGCCCCCACCCCCGCCACCCGCGTGGTGAACGGCGCCACCTCCGCCGCCACCTCCCTCACCCGTTCGGGAACCCAGTCGGTCAGGCGGGGCCAGGTGCGCCCCAGGAACTTCACCGTGACGTGCTGGTTCTCGAGGGGCACCCAGCGCGCCCGGGGATGGCCCTCGCGGATGGGCGCGACGGCCTCGGCCACCGCGGCCCGGACCTCCGCCGGCACGTCCACCGCCACGAACAACCGCAGCGGCTTGGCCTCGGGGCGGGAGGCCCGGTCCCGCCCCATCACACCACCCGGTCGGCCTCGGGCAGCGGACGGCCCTCCAGGTGCCGGCGGACCAGGTCGAGCGCCGCTTGCTCCGCCCACCGCCGCACCATCGCCCGATCGCCGGGCGCGTGCAGCCCGCGCTGGTGCGAGACCCCCTCCGCCTCCAGCGCCACCCACACCGCTCCGGGCTCCGCGCCGGCGTGGGCCTCGGGCCCGGCGGCGCCGGTCAGCGCCAGGGCCAGGTCGGTCCCGTACAGGCGGCGTGCCCCGACGGCCATCTCGCGCGCGCAGGGGCGACTGACCATGCCGGGCCCCTCCAGGGTGGCCCCCGATACGCCGAGGATCGTCCGCTTCGCCTGCGCCGTGTAGCAGACGGCCGAGCCGGCGAAGTACGCGGAGGCGCCCGGCACCGAGGTGATCCGAGCGCCGAGCTCACCCCCCGTCAGCGACTCGGCGCAGGACAGGGTCCGTCCCGACGAGATGACCAGCCGGCCCACCGCCTCCTCCAGCGACTCGTCCACGGTGGTGAAGACGAAGTCCCCGATCCGCTCGGCCGCCTCCCGCACCAGCGGAGCGAGCAGCGCCTCGGCCTTTTCGGCCGAGGGTGCCTTGGCCGTCAGCCGCACCTTCACCTCCCCCCCGCCGGCCAGGTAGGCCACGGTGGGGTTGGCCGAGCGCCGGAACAGATCGTCCAGGATCTCGGCCACGCGCGACTCCGCGATGCCGGTGCACCGCAGGATCCTGGAGACGATCGCCCCCCCGCCCACCAGCCGACCCAGCTCCGGCAGGACGGTGCCCTCCATCATCTCCCGCATCTCGGCCGGCACGCCGGGGAGCGCGTACAGGCGACGGCCCCCCGCCTCCACCACCAGGCCGGGGGCGCTGCCCAGGCGCGGCACGATGGTCCGGGCGCCCTGGGGGACGTCGGCCTGCACCAGGTTGGACCGGGGCATGCGCCGGCCGAGCCGTTCGAAGCGGGCGCGCAGCCGCTCCTCGATCTCGGGATGGCGGATCAGCGCCAGCCCGAAGGCGGACGCCACGGCCTCCCGGGTGATGTCGTCCTGGGTGGGGCCCAGGCCGCCGGTCACGATCACCACCTCCGAGCGCGACAGGGCCAGGCGGATCGCCTGGACGATCCGTCCTGGGTTGTCCCCCACCGCCTGATGGTGCAGGACGTCCACCCCCACCCCGGCCAGGCGCTCCGAGATCCACCGGGCGTTCGTGTTGGCGATCTGCCCCAGCAGCAGCTCGGTCCCCACGCCGATCACCTCGGCCCGCACGATCGGGGTTTCGCTCACCCGAGGGGGGAGGGCGAGGGTGGGGGGACCTGGTCGGCCCGGTACGTATGCTCCCAGGGATGCCGCTCCGTGCCCGGGTAGCCCTCGTCCACGCCGTTCACCTGCACGTTGGCGCTGGCCCCGTGCTCCAGGAGGACCGTGATCGCGGTCTGGGCCTCGAAGGACCGGCTCTCGTCCGGGCGGAGCGTGAACGACTCCGGCTCCCCCTGGTCCACCGTCACGGTCACCTCCACCTCCTGGCGGGCCAGGACCACCAGCATCAGTCCCTGGATGGATCCGGCCCCCAGGGGCGCCTCCGAGGGCATCGGCGCCGGGGGAGGCGCCGAGGAACGGCTGGAGAGGATCCCGAACGCCGCGGCCAGGATCAGCAGCAGGGCGGCGAGCATCACGAACAGCCGGGTGTTGTCCCGACGACGCCGGCCGCCCACGGCGGGGCGGACCGGCGGCGGGGCGACGGCCGGGGCCGGTGCCGCCTGCGGGGCCTGTCGCGCGTACCGGCCCACCAGCTCGTCCCCCTGCAGGCCGAGGTACGTGGCGTAGGAGCGCAGGCAGCCCCGGGCATGGACCTCGCCCAGCAGCCGGTCGAACTCCTCGGCCTCCAGGGCCTGCAGGAACTCGGGGCGGATCCGCGTGTCACGGCTGGCCTCGGGGATGGAGACGCCGCGCGCCGTCCGGGCGCGCCGCAACGTCGATCCGACCCCCGCCGAGGTCCCCTGCACACCACCCTCCGGATCCGGAGCCAACGGCGATCATAGGATACGGGCCCGGCTAGACTGCGGTGATGGCACCCGACCTGGTCACCGTGGTGGTGGAGATCCCCAAGGGATCGCGCAACAAGTACGAGATGGACCACGAGACCGGGGCCATCGTGCTGGACCGCATGCTGTTCACCTCGATGCAGTACCCGGCCGACTACGGGTTCATCGAGCACACCCTGGCCCTGGACGGGGACCCGCTCGATGCCCTGGTGTTCGTGGGCGAGCCCACCTTCCCCGGCTGCCACATCCTGGTCCGGCCGATCGGGCTGTTCCGGATGCACGACGAGAAGGGGCCGGACGAGAAGATCCTGTGCGTGCCGATCAAGGACCCGCTCTGGTCGCTGATCAACGAGCTCTCCGACGTGAACCCCAACCTGCTGAACGAGATCGAGCACTTCTTCGCCGTGTACAAGGACCTGGAGGGGCACAAGGTCGGCACCGAGGGCTTCGGCGAGCGGGAGGAGGCGCTGGGGGTGATCGAGGGGGCCTTCCAGCGCGCCCGGGAGGGCGCCGATCGGGCGGCATCGGACCTCGGCCCTCGGCACTAGGTCGGGCGGCGCGGATGGGGTCGAGACTTCCGACCGGTGCCGTGCCCGGCCGGGGGCGGTACGGTGGGCGCATGCAGGAGGACCGGGGAGGAACGATGGACGAGCTCGCCTCCGATCGCTGGGGAGAGAGCTCGCCCCTGGCCCTGGTCACCGAGTCGGTCGGCGTCCCGGCCCTCCGGGCCGAGGGCGCGGTCCGCTACATCGTGGTCTCCGGCGACCGCGACACCGGGGCCTGGGGCGTGGTGGGAGCGCTCTGGAACTCGCTGGACGGGAATCGTGGTGGGTTCCTGGTCAACCCCAACGCCCTGTACACGGGCAGCGAGATGGTGAAGAACTACCGGAGCGCCCTGCGACGGGGGTGGAGCCACGAGGAGATCTACCGCTACTGGCAGGAACGAGCCGGCCGCGTCGACGCCGGCGTGAAGGTGGAGCGCCAGCAGTACTCGGAGACGCTGTGGCGCCTGCACCGCACGATCCAGGACCAGTGAGGACGGCGCCGGGGACGGCGCCGCTCAGGTGCTCCGAGCGGCCCGGGAGTCCTCCCACTCCTCCCACGTGATCAAGACGTCGCGAGCCTTGGAGCCCTGCGACGGTCCCACGATCCCCCGCTCCTCCATCAGGTCCATCAGCCGGCCGGCCCGGGCGAACCCCACCTTCAGCTTGCGCTGCAGCATGGAGGTGGATCCGAGCTGGGAGCGGATCACCAGCTCGGCGGCCTGCTCCAGCAGGTCGTCCCCGCCCAGGTCCTCCTCGCCCTCGACCGGGGGCTTGCCCAGCCCCTCCACCGTGGCCGAGTACTCGGGGCCGCGCTGGGTGCGGATCCACTGGGAGACCGCCTCGATCTCCTTCTCGGTGACCCAGGCCGCCTGCAGCCGGCTGGGCTTGGACGCGTTGGAGGGCGCGAACAGCATGTCCCCGTGCCCCACGAGCTTCTCCGCCCCGTTCATGTCCAAGATCACGCGCGAGTCGGCCTGGCTGGAGGTCATCAGCGCGATCCGGCTGGGGATGTTCGCCTTGATCAGGCCGGTGACCACGTCCACCGAGGGCCGCTGGGTGGCCACCACCAGGTGGATCCCCACCGCCCGGGCCATCTGGGCGATGCGGACGATCGAGCCCTCCACGTCGCGCGGCGCCACCAGCATCAGATCGGCCAGCTCGTCGATCACCACCAGGATGTAGGGCAGCTCGCCGAACCGATCCTCCTGCCCGGGCGGGATCCGGAGCGTGCCCTCCGTCAGGCCCTCGCGGTAGCCGTCGATGTCGCGAACGCCCACCATGGCCAGGGCCTCGTAGCGCTCCTCCATCTCGCGCACCACCCAGCCCAGGGCCTCCGCCGCGCGCTTGGGGTGCACGATCACCGGCGAGAGCAGGTGGGGCAGGTCGGCGAAGTGGGCCAGCTCCACCCGCTTGGGATCGACCAGCACCAGCTTGACCTGATCGGGCGTGGTGCGCATCAGGATCGACGTGATGAACGAGTTGATCAGGCTGGACTTGCCGGCCCCGGTCGCGCCGGCGATCAGCAGGTGCGGCATCTTCGTGAGGTCAACCAGCTGCGCCCGGCCGTGGACGTCCTTGCCCAGCGCCACCGAGAGCGGAAGCCGCTCCTCCTTGGCCGCCTTGGAGCGCAGGATGTCGCCCAGCATCACGAAGTCGCGCACCCGGTTCGGCACCTCCACCCCGATCGCCGAGCGACCGGGGATCGGGGCGATGATCCGGACGTCGGGGGTGGCCAGGGCGTAGGCGATGTCGTCGGCCAGCGACAGGACCTTGTTCACCTTGGTGCCGGCTTCGACCTCGACCTCGTACAGCGTCACCGTGGGCCCGCGATGGGCCGCCGGCACCCGGGCCGCGACCCCGAAGGTGTGGAAGGTGCGCTCCAGGGCCTCCACGGTGTGCTCCTCGTCCAGGTTCGAGCCCGACGAGGTGGGGGCCAGCCGGAGCAGGTCCAGCGGCGGCAGCTTGTAGGCGCCGCCGGTGGGGGCGGGGTGGGGCACGTGCAGGACCGGCTCGGGCTCCGGTTCGGGCTCGGGCTCTCGCAGGTCGACCACCTGGGGCAGCTCCTCCTGCGTGTCCAGGCGCTTGCGCCGGCGACGCTCGCGCGGCGGGGCCGGCTCCGGGGACGGCTCCTCCCGCTCCACGTCCGCGGCGGTGAAGAAGTCGCGGACCCGGGTCCAGGCCGCGGACAGCGGGGTCCCGGAGAAGATCAGCAGCCCCAGCACCGCCAGGGCGGCGCACACGATGGCCGAGCCCACCTGGGACACCGCCCACCCCACCGGCCAGGCCAGCGCCGCGCCGAGCACCCCGGCGGCGTCCTTCAGCCGCTCGTAGCCCGCCAGCGGCGGGGGGTCCCCCCGGGCCAGGGACACCAGCCCGAGCACCCCCGCCAGGGCGATGGCGAACCCGATGAACATGCGCACGCGCTCGCCCTGGGCCGCGCTCCGCAGCAGCAGGACGCCCCAGTACAGGGCCAGCACCGGGAAGGTCACCGCGGCGATCCCGAGGGCGCCGTGGGCGAGCACGGAGATCCCCCGCCCCACCACGCCGGCCGCGTCGAACCACAGCGCCAGCACCGATATCAGGGCGAAGACCACCAGGCCGATGCCCAGGGCGTCGCGGGCCCAGGGAGCGAGGTGCTGGCGCACGGTGGTCCGCTGGCGACGGCGGCGCGTGCTCGGCGGACGGCGCGTGGACCTCCGCTTGGCCTTGGCCATCTACACCTCCATGATCACCGGCAGGATCACCGGCTTGCGCTGGGTGACCTCGTAGAAGTACCGGCCCAGCGTCCGTCGGATGTTCTGCTCCAGGACGCTCCGGTCGACGACCTCCGAGGCGGCGCTCTCCTTCAGGGACAGCATGACGCGTTCCCGGGCCCCTTCAAGGATGTCCCCGGCCAGGTCCTCGTAGACGAACCCGCGGTTCACGATGTCCGGACCGGCCACGATCTCGCCGTGGTGGGCGTCCACCGCCACCACCACCACGACCACGCCCTCACCCGAGAGCTTGCGGCGATCGCGGAGCACGACCTCGCCCACGTCGCCGATCCCCAGGCCGTCCACGAAGGTCATCCCGGCGGGGATGCGGTCCACGATGCTCACCCGCTCCCCCACCTCCACCACGTCGCCGTCCTCGCAGACCAGGACGTGATCGGGCGGCACGCCGACCTCGGTGGCCAGCTTGGCGTGGTGGGCCAGGTGGCGGCGCTCCCCGTGGATCGGGATGAACCAGCGGGGTCGGACCAGGGACAGCATCAGGCGAAGCTCCTCGGCCGCGGCGTGCCCGGAGGCGTGGATCGGGGAGGCGGGCAGGTGGTAGACGTCGGCGCCGGTGCGGTACAGCCCGTCCACCACCCGGTGGATCGCCGGCTCGTTCCCGGGGATCAGGCTCGAGGACAGCACCACCGTGTCGCCCTCCCGCAGCTTCACCCACTTGTGCTCGCGGGCGGCCATCAGCGACAGGGCCGAGAGCGGCTCGCCCTGGCTGCCGGTACAGATCACCACCACCCGGGAGGGGTCCATCTCCTCCACCTGCTCGATGAGGATCACGTCGGCGTCCGGGACGGTCAGCAGCCCCAGGCGCCGGGCGGCGTCGACGCTCTGGTGCATCGAGCGACCCAGGAACGCCACCACCCGCTCGTTGGCCCGGGCCGCGTTCACCACCTGCTGGATCCGGTGGATGTGGCTGGAGAAGCAGGCCACCACTACCCGTTGGGGGGCCCGAGCCACGATCTCCCGGAGCACGGGACCCACGCTCCGCTCGCTCTTGGTGTACCCGGCGTCCTCGGCGTTGGTGGAGTCGGACAGCAGCAGGTGCACGCCGTGGCCGGCCTCCTCGGCCAGGGCGTGCAGGTCCGTGGGCCGGCCGTCCAGCGGGGTCTGGTCGATCTTGAAGTCGCCGGTGTGCAGGATCGTGCCGAACGGCGTGTCGATCGCCACCGCCATCCCGTCGGGGATCGAGTGGGTGACCCGCATGAAGCGCATCGCGAACGGTCCGGCCACGGTCGCCTCGCCCGGGACCACCTGGCGGAACTCGGCCCGGTCCCGGACGCCGTGCTCCTCCAGCTTGCCCTCCAGCAGGGCCAGGGTGAACGGCGTCCCGTACACGGGGACGGCCCGCTCCACCTCGCGCAGCAGGTACGGCATGGCCCCGATGTGGTCCTCGTGCCCGTGGGTGAGCACGATCGCCTCCAGCCGGTCCAGGTGCTCCACCACGTACTCGAAGTCCGGCAGCACCAGGTCGATGCCCGGCATCTCGGCGTGGGGGAAGGACAGCCCCACGTCGACCACCAGCATCCGGCCGGCCAGCTCGACGCAGGCCATGTTCCGGCCCACCTCGCCCACGCCGCCCAAAAAGACCACGCGGGCCGGCCCGTCCCCCGTGGCGGGGACGGGGACCGCTCTAGAGGAGGCCGGCATCCACGAGCGCCTTCTGGATCCTGGCCCGCTCCTCGGAGGTGGCCGGGACCAGGGGCAGGCGCGGGGGCCCCGCGGGGAGCCCCAGCAGCTGCAGGGCGGTCTTGACCGGGATCGGGTTCGTGGTGAGGAACAGCGTGTTGAACAGGGGCGTGAGCTCCTCGTGCACCTTCCGCGCCGCCGCGATGTCGCCGGAGGACACCAGGTCGGTGAGCTGGTGGACCCGCTCCCCGATGATGTTCGCGGCCACCGAGACCACCCCCACGGCGCCCAGGCACATGTAGCCGAACGTGGCCCAGTCGTCGCCCGAGTAGACCTCGAAGTCGGCGGGGGCCTCGCCGATCAGCCGGGAGATCGCCTGGAAGTCGCCGGTGGAGTCCTTGACCCCCACGATGTTGGGGACCTTGGTCATCTCCAGCAGCGTGTCGTGCTCGATCCGCGTGGCGGTGCGACCGGGGATGTTGTAGGCCACGATCGGCAGGTCCACGGCCGAGGCCACCCGGGTGAAGTGCTCGAGCAGACCCCGCTGGGGAGGCTTGTTGTAGTAGGGGGTCACCAGCAGGAGGCCGTCCGCGCCGAGCTGCTCCGCCTCCCGCGACAGCTCGATCGTCTCCCGCGTGTTGTAGGTGCCGGTCCCGCACACCACCCTGCCCCGGCCCTCGGCGGCCTCGATCACCGCGCGGAACAGGTCGGACTTCTCCCGGTGCGACAGCGTGGGCGCCTCGCCCGTGGAGCCGGCCACCACCAGGGTGTCGGTCCCGTGCTCGAGCAGGTGACGGGCCAGCTCCCGCGCCCCCTCCAGGTCGAGCGTGTGGTCCTCCTGGAACGGCGTGACCATGGCGGTGGCGACCGCCCCGAACCTACCGGCCATGTCTCCTCCTCAGGTGCCGGGTGCGACGGGCCGGGGTGCCGAGCACGGGACGCCGGGCACCATCCAACGCGTCGCACAAGCGTCAGAGGAGCCACATGTGGCACGTGACATGCCGGTTGCTCCAGCACCTCCCGTGATGCATGTGCTCCACGAGGTGGAACCGCGGGCCCTCCACCCCCCG
>DASQQQ010000004.1:0-13447 GCA_035643355.1 Actinomycetota bacterium
ATCCAGACGGTCGGACGCGCGGCGCGCAACGCGCGCGGCACGGCGATCATGTACGCGGACCGGATCACCGGCTCCATGGAGTACTGCATCGACGAGACGAATCGCCGCCGCGCGGTGCAGGAGGCGTATAACCGCGAGCACGGCATCGATCCGCAGTCGATCCGCAAGAAGGTCTCGGACATCCTGCTCAGCATGTCCGTCGACGCGGACAAGGCGCCTGCCCCCAAGCGCGAGCGCCGCCGCCGCGGCGTGCCCGAGATGCCCACCGAGGAGCTCGAGCGGCTGATCCGGAGCCTGGAGGAGGAGATGCACGAGGCGGCGAAGGACCTCCGGTTCGAGTACGCCGCCCGCCTCCGCGACGAGGTCCAGGACCTGCGCCGGGAGCTCGAAGGGCTCCGCCGGGCGGGGGTCGGGTCCTGAGCCCGTCCCTGGCGCTGCGCGCCCCCCGCGCCTGGCTCGGCCCCGGCAAGACCCTCGAGCGCGTTACGGTGGTGTGCGACGGCGACCGGGTGGGATGGGTCGGCACCACGGGGTTGGAGCCGCCGGCGGACGAGGAGCTCGAGGTGGACGGGTTCCTGATGCCGGCCGTGGCCGACCGCCACGTGCACCTCGGTCTGGCCGATCCGGCCGCCGTGCTGATGGGCGGCGTGGCGGCGGTCCGCGACCTGGCGTGGCCGCCCGATGCCATCTTCCAGCTGGCCGACGCCTCGGAGCTGTCGACCTTCAACGGGCCGCTGATCCGAGCGGCGGGGCCGATGCTCACGGCCCCCGGTGGCCACCCCACCCAGGATGCCTGGGCGCCGGACGGCACCGGACTCGAGGTGGCGGGCGCCCGGCAGGCCGAGCGCGAGGTGGGAGCCCTGGCAGGGCGCGGCGCCGCCGCCATCAAGGTCTCGCTGAACGCCGAGGCCGGTCCCACCGTGAGCGATGCCGAGCTCACGGCGATCGTGGAGGCGGCCCACCGGCACCGGCTCCCGGTCACCGTCCACGCGCAGGGCCGAGGCCAGGTCCAGCGGGCGCTGGGGGCCGGCGTGGACGAGCTGGCGCACACCCCGTGGACGGAGCGCCTCTCCGACGGCCTGGCGGAGACCCTGGCCAGGCGAACCCGGATCGTGTCCACGCTCGACATCTGGAGCCACGGGCAGGTGACGGCGGAGCTCCGGACCGCGGCGGAGAACCTGGCGAGGTTCCGAGCGGCAGGAGGCACCGTGGTGTACGGGACCGACCTGGGCTCCGGCTCCATCCCGCCGGGCATCGACGTGCGAGAAGCCATGCTCCTGCACGAGACGGTCGGCCTGTCCACCGACGAGGTCCTCGCATCCATGGTGGCCACGTCCCTCCAGGTCGGAGCGCCGGCCGACCTGATCGCGTGCTCGCGCGACCCCCTGGAGGACCTGTCGGCCCTGGGGGATCTGGCCTTGGTGGTCCGGATGGGACGGGTGGTCCGGCGGGCCTGAGCTCAGGCCTCGGTGACCGGGCGGATCTCGACCCTCCCCTCGTTGACCCGGGTCTCGTACCGAGGTTGGGGGGTCCGGGCCGGGCCGCTCACCAGCTCGCCCGTCTCCAGGCTGAACACGCTCCCGTGCCACGGGCACGTCACGGTGGCGTCCTGGAACGACCCCTGGTGGAGCGGCCCGCCGAGGTGCGAGCAGCGGTCGGCGATCGCGTGGATCTGCCCATCGGAGCGGACCAGCAGCACCTCCACCGGTCCGGCCGTGACCGAGATCGGCTGGCCCTCTGCCAGCTGGGCCTCCTCCGCCACGGCCGTCCACTCCGAGGGCGGCGTCTCGAAGGCGGTGACGTTCACGCCCACCCCGCGCTCGTACACGAGGTGTCCGCCCAGGTACGCCGTGGCCGTGCCGATCCCCATCCCCAGCAGTCCGAGAGCCGTGCCCTTCAGCCGGGCACCGCGCTTGCGGGCGAGCCAGGAGGCGGCGAAGGTCATCAGGGCTGCCGTGTTCCCCATCCCGTGGACCATGCCCACCCGACGCGTGGTCCCGGTGGTGTCGGCCCAGTCCGACAGCCCGGTGGCCGCGGTGGGGATGGCGCTCAGGACGCCCAGGGCGATCAGCCGGTCCGCGGCCCGCCGGCCCCGCCGTCCCCCCAGCACGTCGAGCAGGAGGGCCGACGTCCACGACCCGATCGTGACATCCGTCAGCATCGGGTGGGCTGGATGGCCCAGCCACGTCCCGCTCACGACTTCCTTCACGGTGCCGCCCCCGAACAGCCTGGCGATGGCGCCGGCGAGCGGTTCCGCCAGCTGGTCCAGGGCCGAGAGCCGAGCCAGGGTGCCGGGGTATGCGCGGATCGGGGACCTCATGGGACCTCCTCCTTCCGGGACCGTCCTCCCCGTTGTTCCCGGCGAGCCGAGGAGGTACTCCTGGTGCCCGGCGGGCCCGGGATCTCCTCTCGGGCCGGACGGCTATCCGCGAACCGAGGGGCCCTCGCTGGGAGGGCGGGTGGTGTCCTGGATGTCCTCGGGACGCTCGTGCGTCTCCAGGTAGTCCACGTACAGGGGGCGCAGCGCGTCGGCCAGCTCGCCCTGGTCGGCGTCGATCCAGTCGTTCAGCAGGGCCAGCGGCCGCATGATGTCCGTGCGGCTCCGAGCCTCGTCCCCGATCGCCGCTCGAGCCTCGGGGATCGTCTTGAGCAGGTCCCAGAGGAAGGCCACGTCCAGCTTCCTCCAGGCCAGGCGGGTGGCCCGGTCGTGGAGCTGCTGGGAGGAGAGGCGCTCGAGCTCGGCCCGGTCGGTCATGGCGCCCCAGCCTATCGCGCCCCGAGGACGGGTGGCGGCGCTCGTCGGCGGCCCAACTACAATGCCTCCGTGGGCACCGACAAGCTCGTGATCCATGGTGCCCGTGAGCACAACCTCAGGAACGTCACCCTCGAGCTTCCCCGTGGCGAGCTGATCGTGTTCACGGGCCTGTCCGGCTCCGGCAAGAGCTCCCTGGCCTTCGACACGATCTACGCGGAGGGTCAGCGCCGCTACGTGGAGTCGCTGTCCGCCTACGCCCGTCAGTTCCTGGGCCAGATGGAGAAGCCGGACGTCGACTTCATCGAAGGCCTGTCCCCAGCCATCTCGATCGATCAGAAATCCACCTCGAAGAACCCGCGCTCCACGGTGGGCACCATCACCGAGATCTACGACTACCTGCGGGTCCTGTTCGCGCGGATCGGTCATCCGCACTGTCCTCGATGCGGTCGCCCCATCGGCCGGCAGACGCCGGAGCAGATCGTCGACCAGGTGATGCAGCTGCCGGAGGGGACCCGGTTCCAGATCCTCGCGCCGGTGATCCGGGGGCGCAAGGGCGAGTACGAGAAGCTCCTGCTGGATCTGGCGCGCAAGGGCTTCGTCCGGGCTCGGATCGATGGCGAGGTCCGGGACCTGGCCGAGCCCATCCGTCTGCCCCGCAACTACAAGCACACGATCGAGGTGGTCGTCGATCGCCTGGTGGCCCGGCCCGATATCCGCCGCCGCGTGGCGGACTCCATCGAGACCGCCCTGCAGCTGACCGAGGGTGTCGCGGCGGTGGCCGTCCAGACGCACGAGGGGGCCGAGGACGTCCAGACCTTCTCCCAGAACCTGGCCTGCACCTTCTGCGGGCTGTCGTTCGACGAGCTGCAGCCCCGGAACTTCTCCTTCAACTCGCCCTACGGGGCCTGTCCCACGTGCGACGGCCTGGGCACCCGGCTCGAGGTGGATCCCGAGCTGGTGGTGCCGGACCGGGACCTGTCGATCCGGGAGGGCGCGATGGCCCCGTGGTCGGGCTCTCGCCTCGAGTACTGGGATCGCGTCCTGGAGGCCGTGGCCGAGGCGCACGGGTTCTCCACCTCCACGCCCTGGAAGCGGCTGCCGAAGAAGGCCCGGGACATCCTGCTGTACGGCTCGGACGAGGAGATCTTCGTCCGGTACAAGAACCGCTACGGTCGCATCCGCTCCTACTGGACCACGTACGAGGGCGTCGTCCCGAGCGTGGAGCGCCGGCACGCCGAGACCGACTCGGACAGCCAGCGGGACAAGCTCGAGCAGTTCATGCGCGAGGTGCCCTGCCGGGCCTGTGGCGGGGCCCGGCTGAAGCCGGAGACCCTGGCGGTCACCGTGGGCGATCTGAACATCGCCCAGCTCACCGCCCGGTCGATCCGGGACACGCTCCGGTTCACCGACTCGGTCGAGCTGTCCGAGCGGGAGCAGATGATCGCGGAGCGACTGCTGAAGGAGATCCGGGCCCGCCTTGGGTTCCTGGTGGACGTGGGGCTGGACTACCTCACGCTCGACCGGGCCTCTGCCACGCTGGCCGGAGGCGAGGCGCAGCGCATCCGGTTGGCCACGCAGATCGGCTCGGGCCTGGTGGGGGTGCTGTACATCCTCGACGAGCCCTCGATCGGCCTGCACCAGCGGGACAACCGCCGGCTGATCGACACGCTGATCAGGCTCCGCGATCTGGGCAACACGCTGATCGTGGTCGAGCACGACGAGGCCACGATCCAGGCCGCCGACCACCTGGTGGACATCGGTCCGGCGGCGGGGAGCCAGGGCGGCGAGATCGTCTACTCCGGGGACCTGAAGGGTCTGCTGGAGTGCGAGGCCTCGCTCACCGGGGCGTTCCTGGCCGGTCGGAGGGTGATCCCCACCCCTGAGGTGCGCCGCAGCCCCGCCGACCGGTGGCTGAAGGTGGTCGGCGCTCGGGAGCACAACCTGAAGGACGTGAGCCTGGAGATCCCGCTCGGGCTGCTGATCTGCGTGACGGGGGTCTCCGGGTCCGGCAAGTCCACCCTCGTGCAGGAGGTCCTGCTCCGGGCGCTGATGCAGAAGATCTACCGGTCCCGACGCCTGCCCGGCAAGCACCGCCGCCTGGTCGGGTGGGAGCAGATCGACAAGGTGATCGACATCGACCAGTCGCCCATCGGACGCACCCCCCGTTCGAACCCCGCCACGTACACGGGCGTGTTCGACCACATCCGTGCGCTGTTCAGCCAGGTGCCCGAAGCGCGGGTGCGTGGGTACAAGCCGGGGCGCTTCTCGTTCAACGTCCGCGGCGGGCGGTGCGAGAACTGCGCCGGCGACGGGCAGATCAAGATCGAGATGCACTTCCTGCCCGACGTCTACGTGACCTGCGAGGTCTGCAAGGGGCACCGCTACAACCGGGAGACCCTCGAGGTCCGGTACAAGCACCGGTCGATCGCCGACGTCCTGGAGATGAGTGTGGACGAGGCCCTCGAGTTCTTCCAGAACATCCCGGTGATCAAGAGGCACCTGCAGACGCTGTCCGATGTGGGTCTCGGGTACGTGAAGCTCGGGCAGCCTGCTCCCACCCTGTCCGGGGGCGAGGCGCAGCGCATCAAGCTGGCCGGCGAGCTGCAGAAGCGCGCCACCGGCAACACCTTCTACATGCTGGACGAGCCCACCACCGGGCTCCACTTCGAGGACATCCGGAAGCTGCTCAACGTCTTGCAGCGCTTGGTGTCGCAGGGCAACACGGTCCTGGTGATCGAGCACAACCTGGACGTGGTGAAGACGGCCGACTGGATCGTGGATCTGGGGCCCGAGGGCGGGGACGGCGGGGGTCGGATCGTCAGCACCGGGCCCCCCGAGGCGGTGGCCGCCGACACCGCCTCGTACACGGGGCAGTTCCTGGCCGAGGTGCTCGGGACCCTGCCCCTGGAGCCCGAGCGGGTCCATCAGGACGCGTGAGCGGAGGCCCGCGCCGCTCGCCAGGTCATCGCGCCAGGCCGCACGCCAGCGGGCTTCCTTGCTAGCATTGCGCCCGCTCATGACCAAGAGGCTGCTTCCGGTCGCGTTCGTCACCGTCCTGGGACTGTTCGCGGCTGCGTGCTCCAAGCCGCCGCAGGCCACCATCTCCGTGGGCGCCGCGAGCTCCTTCGTGCCGCAGGTGGCCGATCACCAGGACGATGTGGGCCTGTTCCCGTCGGTGGCCACGGACCAGCAGGGCACGCCCTACGTCGCCTACTTCGGGTTCCCCCAGAAGCTCGCCGAGGGCCAGATCGCGGCGCCTCGGCCCATCGGATCCCCCTCGGTCCCAAGCGTGGACCTGGTGAGCGTGGATCAGGGCATCTGGACCCGCGGCGCCGTGGCCATGGAGAAGGACATCTCCAACGTGACCGTGCCCTTCGGCCCGGCCGTGGTGCCGCAAGTGAAGGACCTGACACCGGACAACGCCAACGGCACCTCCATCGCCGTCGACGATACCGGCGGCTTCCACGTGGCCTGGGTCGACGGGCACGGGGTCTGGTACGCACAGAGCTCGGGGTCCTCGTTCTCGGCGTCCGAGGTACAGAGGCTGAAGCCGCCCGCGAAGCAGGCCGGGCCGCTCGGCGCTCCCTCGGTGGCCGTCGTGGACGGCACGCCGTGGGTGACGTACGTGATGAGCTCGGCCAAGGGCGATCGGGTCACCGTGGCGCACCAGCAGGGCACCACCTGGAAGCGCGACGTGCTCACCACGGTCCCCGCCGGCGGCTCACCGCCGCCACGAGCCGCGATCGCCGCGGCCGGGAACGAACCCGTGGTGCTCTTCGCCGACGGCTCCGGGGTCCGCGCGGCCACGCTCGGGGCGGGCCAGGAGGGCGGCTG
The DNA here is from genome assembly GCA_035643355.1 of Actinomycetota bacterium. Classification (GTDB taxonomy): domain Bacteria; phylum Actinomycetota; class UBA4738; order UBA4738; family HRBIN12; genus DASQQQ01. The sequence goes on from DASQQQ010000004.1 coordinate 6,590, forward strand.
GGCGATCACGGACGTCGAGGGCGGTGCCACGGGCGTGGGGATCTCGCTGACCTCGGCCGATGACGGCCTGCATGCCGCCTACTACGCCGACGGGGAGGTGCACACGGCCACGTCGAAGGACGGCAGCTCGTGGCAGGTCGGCACGGTGGGCTCCGTGGGCAGCGGTGGGGATCAGGCCGGCCGCTCCACGGGGATCGGCGTCGACAGCTCCGGCGCCGTCTACGTGACCTGGTACGACCCCGGGTCCGACTCCGTGGCGCTCGCCTCGGCCTCCGACGGCAGCTTCTCCCCCCTGGCCACGCGGGGCACCCGGGGCGGCCAGATGCCGTCGCTGGCGGTGACCCCCGACGGCTCCGCCGTCTACGTGGCGTGGTACGACCCGCAGGTCCAGGACCTGATGGTCGGGACCTACGGCGATACGGGCGGCCTGGCCCTGGCGCAGGCGAGCCCCACGCCCACGGGGGGCGCGGCGGCCACCACGCCGCCGCCCTCGAACGCCGGCGGGGAGTGCACGCAGACTCAGAACGGCAAGCTCACCGTGACCGCGGAGGGCATCGCCTTCGACACCAGCTGCATCCAGATCCCGGCCGGCCAGAAGGTCACGATCACCTTCGACAACAAGGACGCCGGTGTCCAGCACAACATCGCGGTCTTCCCCAGCGAGAACGACCTCACGAAGCCCATGTTCCGGGGCGACCTGGTGACGGGACCGGACTCGGTCGACTACACGGTCGGGCCCTTCGACGCCGGCACCTACTACTTCCACTGCGACGTGCATCCCACGATGAACGGGACGTTCAAGGTCGTCTCCGCCGGTGGTGGTGGGGGTGGATCGTCCACCGGCGGCGGTCAGGGTGGCGGAGGTGCCGCCCAGTACACGAGCGCCGTATCCGCCAAGGGGATCCAGTTCGACACGAGCACCATCACCCTGCCGGCGAACAAGGCGACCACGCTGACCTTCGACAACCAGGACGCCGGGATCCAGCACAACATCGCGATCTTCCCGAGCGAGAGCGACCTGACCAACCCGCTCTTCCGGGGCGATCTGGTGACCGGGCCCAACAAGGTCGAGTACCAGATCCCTGCGCTGAAGCCGGGCACCTACTACTTCCACTGCGACGTGCACCCCACCATGAACGGACAGGTGGTCGTGAAGTAGTCGTGCGGATCCGGGGGGGGTCCCGGTTCCCGCAGGTCACGACGCTAGGATGGGACGCATGAGCGTCCCTCGTCCCGAGACCTCCACGATCCCCGACCTGCCCGGCGCCTACCTGTTCCGCGACGCGGACGGTCGAGTGGTCTACGTGGGCAAGGCCCGGTCGCTCCGCAAGCGCCTGACCACGTATTGGGGCAAGCCGCTGCACCCCCGGACCGAGGCGATGATGGCGGCGGCCGCCTCGGTGGAGTGGATCGTGGCCTCCACCGAGGTCGACGCGCTGATGCTCGAGTACAACCTGATCCAGGAGCACCGGCCCCGCTTCAACGTCCGGTACCGGGACGACAAGTCCTACCCGTACCTGGCCCTCACGGTGGGAGAGCGGTGGCCCCGGGCGCAGGTCCTGCGGGGTTCCAAGCGGAAGAACATCCGGTACTTCGGCCCCTTCGGGCACGTGTACGCGATCCGGGAGACGCTGGACGCTCTCACCCGGGTCTTCCCGGTCCGGACCTGCTCGAACGCGTTCTTCGACCAGCGGGCGCGAGCCCAGCGCCCCTGCCTCTACTACGACATCGGCCGCTGCGCCGGGCCATGCGTCCCCCAGGCCACCGGGGTGACCCAGAGCTCGTACCGGGAGCACGTGGAGGCCCTGGCCGACTTCCTCGCCGGCAACGAGCGCCCGGTCCTGCAGCGGCTGGAGCGCGAGATGCGGGAGGCGGCGGAGCGGCAGGAGTACGAGCTGGCCGCGAAGTTCCGCGATCAGCTGGTCGCCGCGCGGCGGGCCCTGGAGAGCCAGGAGATGGTGCTCACCCAGCCGCAGGATCTGGACGTGATCGGCCTGGCCGAGGACGACCTGGAGGCCGCCCTCCAGGTGTTCTTCGTTCGCCGGGGGCGGGTGATGGGGCGCAAGGGCTGGGTGGTGGACCGGGTGGAGGAGCTCGACCGTGCCCAGCTGGTGGCCTCGTTCGTCCAGCAGCTCTACATGGAGCGCGAGGAGGTCCCTCCCCGGGTGCTCGTCCCCGTGCTCCCCGCCGACCAAGAGGTCCTCACGGACTGGCTGGTCTCTCGCCGGAGAGGGCCGGTGCGGTTCCGGGTCCCGGAGCGGGGCGCGAAGCGCAAGCTGCTCGAGGTGGTCGGCCAGAACGCCCGGGAGCACTTCCAGCGCCACAAGCTCCGCCGAGCCTCGGACTTCGGAGCCCGCTCCCGCGCGCTGTCGGAGCTGGCCGCCGTGCTGGGGCTCGAGCAGGCCCCCCTGAGGATCGAGTGCTACGACGTCTCGAACCTGGGGCCGACCGACACGGTCGGATCCATGGTGGTCTTCGAGGACGGGCTGCCGAAGCGGTCGGATTACCGGAGGTTCGGCATCAAGGGGGTCCCCGGACAGGACGATTTCGCCAGTATGGAGGAGATGCTGCGGCGCCGGTTCGCTCGTCTCCGGTCCGAGCGGGACGGGGACGTCTCCAGGCCACGGCGGTTCGCGTACCCACCGTCCCTGCTGGTCGTCGACGGGGGGCGTGGCCAGCTGTCCGTGGCCACCCGGGTGCTGGCCGAGGCCGACCTGCACATCCCGGCCGTGGGGCTGGCCAAGCGCCTGGAGGAGGTCTACTTCCCCGACCGACCGGACCCGCTCCGGATCCCGCGCGGATCCGAAGCCCTCTTCGTGCTCCAGCACATCCGGGACGAGGCGCACCGCTTCGCCGTCACCTACCATCGCGGCAAGCGGGCCAAACGCCAGACCGCCTCCCCCCTGGACGGGGTGCCCGGTATCGGTCCCGCGCGCAAGAAGGCGCTGATCCGCCGGTTCGGATCGCTGGCCCGGCTCTCACGTGCGTCCCTCGAGGAGATCGAGGCCACGCCGGGGATGGGTCCCGAGCTCGCCCGGGCCGTGCACGAGCAGCTCCACGCGACGGTGGGCGCCGAGCGGAGGGAGAGCGCGTGATGTCGCAGCCAGCCGAGCGGGAGCGTCCGCCGGGGCGCCGGGTCTCTCCCCTGCACCCTGCCCCTCCGGGCCCCCGCTTCACGATCATCACCGGCCTGTCGGGCGCTGGGCGGTCTGAGTCGGCGAAGTGCCTGGAGGACCTGGGGTTCTTCGTGGTGGACAACCTGCCCCCCGCCCTGCTCCCGAAGATGGCCGAGCTCGTGGCCAAACCGGGTGCCCCGGGCCGGGTGGCCATCGTCGTGGACGTGCGGGGGGGCGTGTTCTTCGGCGAGCTGTCCAAGGCGCTCGAGGACCTGAAGCGCCTGAACATCCCGTACCGGATCCTGTACCTGGAGGCCGCGGACGAGGACCTGGTGAACCGGTACGCGGCCACCCGGCACCGGCATCCGTTGGCTCCCGCCGACCGGGTGATCGAGGGCATCCGCAAGGAGCGCCTCATGATGGAGAGCCTCCGGGGGGACGCCGACCTCATCGTGGACACCTCCGGGCTCACGCCCCACGAGCTGCGCGACCGGATCCGGGATGCCTTCTCCGAAGCGCCTCCCGAGCAGGGCCTGCAGGTCTCGCTGATCTCCTTCGGCTACAAGTACGGTGCGCCCCGAGACGCGGACCTGGTGCTCGACGTCCGCTTCCTGCCGAACCCACATTGGGTGGACGACCTGCGGCCGCTGCCAGGGACCGACGAGCGCGTGCGCACCTACGTGAAGGGCCAGCAGACGTACCGCGAGTTCATGCGGCGGCTGCGGTCGCTCCTCGGCTTCATGATCCCCGGCTACGTGGCCGAGGGGAAGTCCTACCTCACCGTGGCCGTGGGGTGTACGGGAGGACGGCATCGCTCGGTGGTGATCACCGACGAGCTGGCGGGGTTCTTCCGCGACAAGGGCATGCCGGCCACCGTGGAGCACCGCGATCTGGATCGCTGACCCGGTCACGGCGGGCACCGCCTCCGGGCCCTGCGCGTGCCCGTGCCGAAACGGCCCGGACCGGGCTACGCGGCGGATTGGCTAGGATGGGTGCAACCCCCCCGCGAGGAGGACGACCATGGGCGTGAAGGTAGGCATCAACGGGTTCGGGCGGATCGGGCGCAACTTCTTCCGGGCCGCCAAGCGGCGCGGCATGGACTTCGACCTGGTCGCCGTGAACGACATCACCGACGCCGAGACGCTGGCTCATCTGCTACGGTACGACTCCGTCCTGGGGACGATGGAGGCCGACATCAGCGTCTCCGAGGACGGCCTCACCGTGGACGGCGACCGGATCAAGGTGCTCGCCGAACGGGACCCGGGGAACCTGCCCTGGAAGGACCTCGGAGCGCGCATCGTGCTCGAGTCGACCGGTCTCTTCCGCAAGCGCGAGGACGCCGACAAGCACATCGCGGCCGGCGCGGAGAAGGTCGTGATCAGCGCCCCGGCCAAGGGAGAAGACCTCACGGTCGTGCTCGGTGTGAACGACGACATGTACGACCCGCAGGCGCACAACGTCATCTCCAACGCGTCCTGCACCACGAACTGCGTCGCCCCGATGGCCAAGGTCCTGGACGACGCCTTCGGCATCGAGCAGGCCTTCATGACCACGATCCACGCCTACACGAACGACCAGCGCATCCTCGACCTGCCGCACAAGGATCTGCGCCGCGCCCGTGCCGCCGCCGTGAACATCATCCCCACCAGCACCGGCGCGGCCAGGGCCACCGGTCTGGTGCTGCCGCAGCTCAAGGGCAAGATGGACGGGATGGCCATGCGCGTCCCGGTGCCCGACGGCTCGGTCACGGACCTCGTGGCCACGGTCCGGGGAACGCCCTCCGTGGACGAGGTCAACGCCGCCTTCCAAGCGGCCGCCGGGAGCGGATCCCTCGCCGGCAAGCTCTTCTACACGGACGACCCGATCGTCTCCAGCGACATCGTCGGGAGCGAGGCGTCGTGCACGTTCGATGCCCTCTCCACGATGGTCTCGGGCAACGTGGTGAAGATCGTGGGCTGGTACGACAACGAGTGGGGGTACTCGAACCGCCTGGTCGACCTGGTCCAGATGATCGCCGACAAGCTCTGAGCCGTGCCGCTCCGGACGCTCGACACGCTCGGCGACGTCGCGGGGAAGCGGGTCTTCGTGCGCGTGGACTACAACGTGCCGCTGGAGGGGGGCTCGGTGGCCGACGATGCCCGTATCCGGGCCTCCCTTCCCACCCTCACCGAGCTGCTCGACGGCGGCGCCTCGCTGGTGTTGGCCTCGCACCTAGGTCGCCCCAAGGGGCGGGTCGAGGAAGAGCTCCGGCTGGCTCCGGTGGCGGATCGCCTGGGGGAGCTGTTGGGTCGGGAGGTGGGTGCCCTGGACCAGGTGGTGGGTGCGGAGGTCGAGGGCGCCTGCGGCCACCTGAGCGGAGGTGAGGTCGTGCTGCTCGAGAACCTCCGGTTCGAGCCGGGGGAGGAGCAGAACGACCCGGCCTTCGCCGGGCGCCTGGCCGCGTTGGCCGACGGGTACGTGAACGACGCCTTCGGGGCCGTCCACCGTGCGCACGCGTCGGTCGCGGCGCTGCCCGCCCTCTTTCTGGAGCAGGGCCGCCCCGCGGCGGCCGGCCGGCTGCTCCAGCGCGAGGTCGAGGCGCTCTCCAGGCTGCTGGAGGACCCGGCCCGGCCCTACGTCGCCGTGCTCGGCGGGGCGAAGGTGTCCGACAAGCTCTCCACGATCGGGGCCCTGATCGAACGGGTCGATGCGCTGCTGATCGGCGGGGCGATGGCCTTCACGTTCATCGCGGCCGACGGCGGACGGGTCGGCGACAGCCTGGTGGAGGCCGACCGGTTCGACGAGGTCCGGAGCGCCAGAGCGCGAGCCAACGAGCGGGGGGTGCTGATCCAGCTCCCGGACGACGTGATCGCGGCTCCCGAGGTGTCCCTGGAGGCGAAGCGGCAGACGGTGCCGGCCTCGCAGGTCCCCACCGGGCAGAAGGGCTTGGACATCGGGCCGCGCTCGGTGGAGGAGTTCGCGAGGAGCATGGCGGACGCCGCCACGATCCTCTGGAACGGGCCCATGGGGGTCTTCGAGCTGGAGCCGTTCTCCTCGGGCACGCGAGGGGTGGCCACCGCCATCGCCGGATCGAAGGCGTACACGGTGGCCGGCGGCGGCGACAGCCTCTTGGCCATCCGCCGCTTCGGCCTGGAGGACGGGTTCGACCACCTGTCCACCGGCGGGGGGGCCTCCCTGGAGTTCCTGGAGGGCCGTGAGCTGCCCGGCGTGAAGGTCCTGGAGGTCGACTGATGGCCCGGCGACCGATCATCGCGGCGAACTGGAAGATGCACAAGACCCACCTGGAGGCGATCCGGGACGTGCAGCGGCTCTCCTACCTGCTCGACCGGGACGACGCCGAGCGGGTCGAGGTGGTGATCTGCCCGGCCTTCACGGCGCTCCGGGCGGTCCAGACCCTGATCGAGTCGGATCGTCTCCCGTACGGCCTGGGTGCGCAGGACGTGCACTGGGAGGAGCAGGGTGCCTACACGGGTGAGGTCTCGCCCCCCATGCTGCAGGCGCTGAAGTGCTCGTACGTGATCGTGGGTCATTCCGAGCGCCGCAAGGACTTCGGGGAGACCGACGAAGCTGTGACCCGGAAGGTCCGCGCCGTGCTGGCCCACGAGATGACCCCGATCCTGTGCGTGGGGGAGACGCTCGAGGAGCGCGACGCCGGCGCCACCACGGATAAGGTCGCGGGACAGGTCCAGCGAGCCCTCCAGGGCCTGGGAGCGGAGGACGCCGGGAGGCTCGTGGTGGCCTA
>DASQQQ010000005.1:0-7405 GCA_035643355.1 Actinomycetota bacterium
CGCGGCAGATGGCCAGGGTTGGGGTACCGGTGCGGTCGGCCTCCAGGAGCAGGTCGATCTCGAAGCGGTCCCGATCCGGTTCCAGCCCGTAGACGCTGGTGTGGGGTTCCTGGCCGAAGGAGCGGGGGTCCACGTCGCCCCCGCCGACCAGCACCAGGCCGTCGAACGCCGCCAGCAGTTCGGCGGGTGGGGTGTCGTCGCCGGGGAGCAGCAGGGCGGGCCGCCCGCCGCCCCTGCGGATGGCCTGGATGTAGTTCTCCGGGACCGCGTAGCCGCCCACCAGCCACATGGCCACCCGTCCGGGGCGCAGATGGTAGGCGACCACGGCGATCTGGGGCTTGGTCACGTGCTCACCAGGAGCACCATAACGCGTCCGGGTCCGTGGACACCCCGGACCGAGATCATCTCGATATCGCTTGTCCGGGACGGCCCGGTGACCAGGACCGCCGCCGACGTCTCGGAGACGACGTCCGGTAGCTGCTCGAACAGCTCCTCCAGACCGGGGAGGAGCCGCTCCTCGGGCAGGACGATGAGGTGACGTTGGGGGAGCAGGCCGGTGGTGCGTGGCGCCCCAGGGTCGGCGGCCACCAGGACCGACCCGGTAGAGGCCACGGCCCAGAGGCCGCCGGTCACGCCGAGATCCGCGGACGCAGCCTGATCCCGACCGGCCGGTACCACCACGCACCCGGAGGCCGACAGGCCCTCGGTGATCGCCGACCGGAAAGCTCCGAGGTCCTCGCCGACGACGGACCGCCGGCAGCCGATCGAGGAGGCGGCCACGGCATCTGCGAGGTCCCGTGATGCGATGAGCCGAGCCTGCCCCCCCAGCTGCATGAGCTCGGCAGCGAACCGCTCGAACCCCCCCCCGTCGCCGGAGACCATGGTGGGGACGGGGGTGGGTGCGGTCGGCGCGGCCGGTGCTGACCGCGGTGCCGCGCGGCTCTGCGGCATCCCGTCGGCCAGTCGAGCTCGAACGCGCGCGAGGAAGGCGCTACGTTCCACGCCGTCGATCCCTCGCCCAGCGGTCCTGGAAGCTCCGACCGGCCAACGGAGGAAGGTCGCGACCCGACGTCCATCGCGACAGCGGGAAGGGGGCGCGACCGATCCTGCCGCCCCGCGTGAACGGCCGCTGTGCGCCCCGAGCGAGCCGCGCGCTCATCCGGTACCACCTCGGTCTGCTCCACAGACGACCCCACAGCGCGAACACGAGCCGCTCGAGCACGCTCGCCTGGATGGCGACCGCGTCTCGGCGGAGCGAGATCAGGTGCTCGTGCAGCGGGATGTTCACGGGGCATACGTCCGTGCACGCCAGGCAGAGGGACGAGGCGTGCGGCAGGTCGCCGGCTCGATCGAAGCCCTCGAGCAACGGTTCGAGCACGGCGCCGATCGGGCCTCCGTAGGTGGTCCCGTACGCGTGCCCGCCGACCTGTCGGAAGACCGGACAGGCGTTCTGGCACGCGCCGCACCGGATGCAGTGCAGGATCGATCGGTACTCGGTGCCCAGGATGGCGGAGCGCCCGTTGTCGAGCACCACCACATGCACCTCCTCCGGGCCGTCGGCTTCCCGGGGCAGGCGAGGCCCCGCGATCACGTTCACGTAGGCGGTGATGCGCTGACCGGTGGCGCTGCCCGTGAGGAGCGGCAGGAGCACGGACAGCTCCCGGAACGAGGGCACGAGCCGCTCCATGCCCAGGAGGGCGATGTGGATCCGTGGCAGCGAGGTGCACATCCTGGCGTTCCCCTCGTTCGTCACGATGACCAGGGAGCCGGTGTCGGCGACGGCGAAGTTCACGCCGGTGATCCCCACGTCGGCGGCCAGGAAGCGCTCGCGCAGGACCTGGCGGGCGAAGGCGGTCAGCTCGCCGGGCTCGTCGGAGAGCGAGACGCCGTGCTCGCGCCCGAAGAGATCCCGGATCTGCGTCCGGGTCATGTGCACGGCGGGGACGGTGATGTGGGCGGGAGGCTGGTGTGCCAGCTGGACGATGTACTCGCCGAGGTCGGTCTCGACGACCTCGGCACCGTCCGAAGCCAGGGCGGCGTTCAGACCGATCTCCTCGGAGACCATCGACTTGCTCTTCACGATCGAGCGCGCGCCGGCACGGCGGATCACCTCGCGGACGTACCCCACCGCCTCGGAGGCATCGGACGCGAAGAACACCCTGGTGCCTCGGGCCTCGGCGTTGCGGGCGAAGCGGTCCAGGTACCCCGCCAGGCCGGCGATGGTGTGTTGGCGGATCGCCTCCCCCGCGGCGCGCATGGCCTCCAGGTCGGCATCCCGGAAGACGCGAGCCCGGGCGGTAGCGCGGACGTCCATCGCGCGGCCGATCGCCGCGCCGATCGCAGGCTCGGCCAGGAGCGCATCGGCTCGGCTCCGGAACGTGGTTCCGTCAGGGTCGGTCATCGGGGCCTTCGGGAGCCAGCAGACCTCGGGCCTGCGCCAACAAGACGGCCAGATGCACCGGTCGGGGCGAGCGATCCCTGCGGGAGCGCAGGCCCGCCAGGTGCATCAGGCACCCCGCATCCCCGGTGACCAGCAGGTCGGCCCCCGTGGCGCCGGCCTGGCCGAGCTTGTCCGCCCCCATGGCCGTGGCCATCTCGGGGAGCCGGACCGAGAAGGTCCCTCCGAACCCGCAGCAGGCGTCCGGCCGTGCCATCTCCACCAGCTCCAGCCCTTCGATGCCGGCCAGCAGGCGGCGACCCTGGGACGCGAGCCCGAGCTCGCGAAGCCCGTGGCAGGCATCGTGGAACGTGACCCGCGCCGGGAGCGAGCCGATCCTACCCTCGACCCCCAGCTCGTCCACCAGGAACTGCGAGAGCTCGAAGGTCCGCTCGGCCAGGCCTCGGGCTCGCTCCTGGTGGGGGGTGCCACTGAACAGCGTGGGCAGGTTCGATCGCACCATCGCGGCGCACGAGCCCGAGGACGTGACCACCGTCCCCCCGTCACCGATGGCCCCGATCAGCGCTCCGGCCATCCGACGGGCGTCGCCGGGGAACCCGGCGTTGTACGCGGGTTGTCCGCAGCAGGTCTGCCCCCCGGGCACGTCGACCTCCACGTCCAGGTCGCGGAGCAGTCGAACCGTGGCATCGGCGATCTCCGGGTACAGCAGGTCGATCAGGCAGGTCACGAACAGCGAGACGCGCGTGGGACGCGTCCCGCCGGGCATCCGCTCACCTCGAGGCGTCGCGGACGACCTCGGCGAAGCGGCGGAAGAGCTCGCGACCGCGCTCCTCGTGCGCGGGCATGTGGCGAGCGCTCTCCCCCCGGATCCGGTCGCCCGATTTGCCCCAGGTCGCTTCGACATCCATCTCGGCTTCCGCGATCTCCAGCCACCATCCCAGCTCCAGGGCGTCGAGCTCCTGATGGAACTGGACCCCCCAGGCTCGATCGCCCACCCGGAAGGCCTCGACGTCGATCCGGTCACCCGAGGCCAGCAGGGTCGCGCCGGCCGGCAGTCGGTAGGTGTCCTCGTGCCACTGGAACACCATGTCCCCGTCCACGTACTGGGACAGGAGGGGGTCCTCCTTCGCCTCCCCGGTGGGCCGGAGCGGCTCGAAGCCCACCTCCTTCACCGGCGCGGCGAAGACCTCTTCGCCGGCCGCTCGAGCGAGGAGCTGGGCCCCCAGGCAGATCCCCAGGTACGGGACGCCTCGGTCCAGCGCCCGGCTCGTGTAGTCGCGGGCGCCGCGCAGGTACGGGAACCGGTCGACCTGGTCCACGTTGGCCGTGCCTCCGAAGGCGATCACGCCCGAGACCTCGTCCAGCCGGGGCAGCGAGGCCCCCTCGATCAGGTTGGCGGTACGCACGTCCAGGCCCGCCCAGGCCAGGGCGGTGGGCGCCACGCCGAACGTCTCGTACCGATCGTTCCGCATCAGCAGGACCGGTTCCATGGTTCGAGTCTAGCCGGGCGCGGTGCGGGGCCGGATCGCCCGCGGCCCACCGTCAGCTCCCCGAGCGCTCCAGCACCTGGGGGTTCAGCGGCGTGGGAGGGCGCCGGCCCTCCAGCACCGCCAACAGGTTGTCCACCGCCAGCATGCCCATGGCGATCCTGGTATCCACGCTGGCGCTTCCCAGGTGGGGAACGATGACCGCGTTCTCGCAGGCCACCAGATCCGGATGGACCGTGGGCTCCTCCTCGAAGACGTCGATCCCGGCGGCGAAGATCTCCCCGTCCCGGAGGGCGGCCGCCAGGGCGACCTCGTCGACGATGGGTCCGCGAGCCGAGTTCGCGAGCACCGCGGTCCCCTTCATGCGCCGGAACTCCTCGGTTCCGAACAGGTGCCTGGTCTGCGGCGTCAGCGCGGTGTTGATCGTGATGAAGTCCGCCCGCGCCAACAGCTCCGAGAACCCGACCCGGGTGGCGCCGAACTCCCGCTCAGCCTCCGGCGCCGCCACCACGTCGCTGTAGATCACGGTCATGCCGAAGCCGCGCCCGCGCCGAGCCACGGCCTGCCCGATCCGGCCGAAGCCCACCACCCCCAGCGTGGCATCGTGGACGTCCACACCGAGCAGCATCTGCGGTCCCCAGATCCACGGGGTCCCGGTCCGAAGGAAGCGATCCCCTTCGGCGATGCGGCGGGCGGCGGACAGGAGCAGGGCCCAGGTGAGGTCGGCCGTGGTCTCGGTCAGGACGTCGGGGGTGTTGGAGGCGACCACGCCGCGACGGGTGCACTCGTCGACGTCGATGTTGTCGTAGCCCACCGCGTAGTTGGCCACGACCTTCAACGTCGGCCCCGCGGCATCCAGGAACCCCGCGTCGACCTTCTCCGTGAGGAGCGTGATCACACCTTGTCGGCCCGGGACCGCGGCCAGCAGCTCGTCCCGGGGGATCGCGCCCTCGCCCCGGTACACGTCCAGGTCCGAGCGCTCCCGAAGCACCTCCATCACGGGGGGCGGTAGGAGCCTGGTCACCAGGACCGAGGGGCGTTCAGGCACGGGACAGCTCCGGCAGCGAGGCCTGGAACGCGGCCAGGGCGATCTCGATGTCCTCGAGCGAGGTCGCGTAGGACAGCCGCAGGTAGCCATCGCCGTACCGCCCGAACGCGGTGCCCGACAGCGCCGCGACCCCCGCCTCCTCCAGCAGGTGGGCCTCCACCTCCCTGGAGCTCCGACCCAGACCGCTGACGTTCGGGAACACGTAGAACGCGCCATCCGGGGTGAGGCAGGAGACGCCGGGGATCGCGTTCAGCCCGTCCACGATGACGTCGCGCCGACGGCGGAACTCCTGCACCATCCGCTGTGAGGGTTCCATGGGACCGGTCAGGGCGGCGATCGCGGCGTGCTGGCTGAAGGCCGAGGTGCACGAGACCGAGTTGATGGCGAGCCGAGTCACGGGCTCCACCAGGTACTCGGGGAACACGCCGAACCCCAGCCGCCACCCGGTCATGGCCCACGTCTTGGACCAGCCGTCCAGCAGCACGGTGCGCTCCTGCATGCCCTCCACGTCGAGGATGCTGGAGTGCTCGCTCTCGTACCGGATCATCCAGTAGACCTCGTCCGAGAGCACCACGATGTCGTGCCGCAGCGCGATCTCCGCCACCGCCTCGAGGTCCTGCTTCGTGAGCGCGCTCCCGCAGGGGTTGTGGGGGGAGTTCAGGATCAGCAGCTTCGTCCGGTCGGTGACCAGGGAGGCCAGCTCCTCCGGGTCGAGCCGGAAGCCGTTCTGCTCGCGGAGCGGGATCGGGACGGGCGTGGCGCCGGAGAAGTTCGCGATCGACTCGTACATCGGGAAGCCGGGGTCCGGGTAGATGACCTCGTCCCCCTCCTCGCACAGGGCCAGGATCGTGAAGAACATGATGGGCTTGGCCCCGGGGGTCACCACCACCCGATCCGGCGAGGGGGAGAGGCGTCCGTGCCGTTCCAGGAAGGCCGCCACGGCCTCGCGCAGGGGCGGGATGCCGGGCGCCGGGACGTAATGCGTCATCCCCCGGTCGAGAGCTTCCTTGGCGGCGTCGCGGATGTGCTCCGGCGTGGTGAAGTCCGGTTCGCCGAGCTCCAGATGGACGATCTGCCGTCCCTTCGCCTCCAGGGCCTTGGCCCGGGCCAGGACCTCGAACGCCGACTCCGTCCCCAGTCGCCCCATCCGGGCAGCGAGTTCCATGGCAGCCTCCACGCTAGAGAGGGATCGTTCCGCAGGTCAAGCTAGGAGGTCCATCGCCGAGCCTACGGGGGCGGACGGGCCGCCGCATCGGGTCCGAACGGCCCTGCGCCTATCATCCGGTCCTCCGAGTACGGGAGGGTGCGCGATGGCGAGCGAGCTGATGATCCTCGGCGGGGAGCGGGTCCCTGCCGCCGATGGGACCACCTACGAGGTGATCGAACCGGGGACCGGTCGGCCCATGGCGCGGGTCTCGGAGGCCGGGACCGAGGACGCGGCCAGCGCCGCTCGGATCGCTCACCGTGCCTTCGAGGAGGGGGCCTGGCGCCGGATGTCTGGCACCCAGCGCGGCCGGGTGCTGCTCCGAGCGGCATCGCTCCTGCGCGAGCGTTCCGAGCAGATGGCCACCGTCGAGTCGAGGAACGTCGGCAAACCCATCAGGTGGGCGAGGGGCGAGGTGGAGACGGTGGCGGGGGTCCTCGAGTACTGGGGCGGGGCCGCCAACAAGATCTTCGGCGAGACGATCCCCGTGAGCGCTCCCGGTCTCGACCTCACGCTGCGGGAGCCGGTGGGGCCGTGTGTGCTGATCACCCCCTGGAACTACCCGCTGGTGATCTCCTCGTGGAAGATCGGGCCCGCGCTCGCCTGTGGGAACCCGATGATCGTGAAGCCGGCCAGCCTCACGCCGCTGTCCGTGCTCCTGCTCGCCGATGTCCTGGTGGAGGCGGGCTTGCCTCCCGAGACGATCTCGGTCCTCCCCGGTCCGGGCGCTCCCACGGGGGAGGCGCTGGTGCGCGATCCCCTGGTGGCGAAGGTCAGCTTCACGGGCTCCACCGCCGTCGGTGTGCGGGTCATGCAGCACGGGGCCGAGCACATCACGCGGGTCTCGCTCGAGCTCGGCGGGAAATCGGCGAACGTGGTGTTCGCCGACGCCGACATGGATCGATGCATCGAGGAGAGCGTGTGGGCGGTGTTCGGGAACACCGGCCAGGATTGCACGGCCCGCACCCGGTTGTTCGTGGAACGCCCCGTGTACGAACGGTTCGTGGACGGGCTCGCGGCCCGGACGCAGCGGCTGCGGATCGGACCTCCCACGGATGAGGCCACCGAACTGGGGCCGATGATCTCCGCGGCCCAACGGCGGACGTCGCTCGAGTACCTGGAGGTCGGCCGGGACGAAGGGGCCCGTCTGGTGATGGGTGGCGACGTGCCCGAGGAGCTGGAGGAGGGCTTCTTCCTCCGCCCGGCGATCCTGGCCGACGCCTCCAACGACATGCGCGTGGCTCGGGAGGAGATCTTCGGGCCGGTGG
>DASQQQ010000006.1:0-4002 GCA_035643355.1 Actinomycetota bacterium
GCGAAGGCCCGCAAGCCCGGGTAGTCAGAGACCCCGTCCGGTAGTGGAGGTGCACCACGCCGCTGCCGAACCGCCGCAGCTCGAGCAGCTCGAGGTCCAAGCGTAGGTCCGGCAGCGCCTGGGTCCCGCCGCCCACGACCACCGGCGTCAGGAACAGGTGCACCTCGTCCACCAGGCCGTCTGCGAACGTCTGGCCGGCCAGGTTCGCACCGCCCACGCTGAGGTCCCGCGCCGAGGACACCTTCATCCGTCGGAGCTCCTCGGGATCGAGCTCCCGCTCCAGCCGCGTCCGGCTGCTCGAGACGCCAGGCAACGTACGCGAGTACACGACCTTGTCGGCGCTCCGCCAGATCCGCGCGTAGTCCCGCACGAACGGGGGCAGGTCCTCCAGGGCGACCGTCTCCCAGAAGACCATCACCTCGTACATCCGCCGCCCGTACAGGTACGTGCCGATCGGCCGCTCCAGGTCGTTGATGAAGGCGTGGACCTCCTCATCCGGCGCCGCCCAGTCGAACGAGCCGTCCGCATCGGCCACGTACCCGTCGAGCGAGGTGATCGCCGAGTAGATCAGCTTGGCCACGGTTACACCCCCACCTCAGCCCGCCCCTAACGTCTCCGACAGCCGGTCCAGGAAGCCGGCCTGACCCGACAGGATCTTCCGCCGGGCGGTGCCCAGCTCGAACCACCCCGCCCGGTCCACCTCCGGGAACTCGCCGGTGCGGTCCGACCCCGGCGGCCAGGTCATCGTGAACGTGTTGCTGTGCACGGCCTCCACATCCACGTCACCCTCCACGGCCCAGACCGTCACCCGCTTGCCGCTCGGTTGCCGGAGCTCCCCCAGGGGGATCGGCGCGGGGTCGGCTGGCGGGTCGGTGCCCAACTCCTCCCGGAACTCCCGGCGGGCGGCGTCCAAGGGATCCTCGTCGGCCCCGTACTCACCCTTGGGAACCGACCAGGCGCCGTCGTCACGCTTGGCCCAGAAGGGCCCTCCCGGATGCACCAGCAAGACCTCCAAGCCCTCCTGCGCCGAGCGGTACAGGAGCAGGCCCGCGCTGAGCTTCGGCATACCCAGCCTCCGATCTCGGTTCAGCCTCCCAAGGATGACCGACCGCCGACGGGGGGGCGAACCGGGGCGGGGACCGATGAGTCCACGGGCCCATCCGGGTCGGAAGGACCGACCCCATCGACGAACCGGGAGGAGGGAGACATGACCGCTGCGGCGATCGAGGCCGAGGGCCTCGTGAAGAGCTTCGGGCCGGTCCGGGCGCTCGACGGAATCGACCTGGTGGCCACCGAGGGCAGCGTCTTCGGGCTGCTCGGACCGAACGGTGCCGGCAAGTCCACCGCGATCCGGGTGCTGTCCACGCTGCTGCGACCCGACGCGGGCCGGGCGTCCGTGGGCGGTTACGACGTGATCCATCGGCCGGCCGAGGTGCGCCGGTTGATCGGGCTGACCGGCCAGTACGCGGCCGTGGACGAGCTGCTGTCCGGCCGGGAGAACCTCTACATGATCGGCCGTCTGGTGGGGGCCTCGGCCGTCGAGGCGCGGCGCCGGGCCGCCGAGCTCCTGGAGTCGTTCGACCTGGCCGACGCGGGCGCGAAGCTCGTGAAGACCTATTCGGGGGGGATGCGCCGCCGGCTGGACCTGGCCGCGAGCCTGGTCGGACGTCCGCGCTTCCTGTACCTGGACGAACCCACCACGGGCCTGGATCCCCGGAGCCGCCTGGAGCTCTGGTCGATGATCCGCACGCTGGTGGCCGACGGCACGACCGTGCTGCTCACCACGCAGTACCTGGAGGAGGCCGACCGGCTGGCGGACGAACTCGTGGTGATCGACCACGGACGCGTGATCGCGGCCGGCACGCCGCAGCAGTTGAAGATGCGAGTGGGCGGCCAGGTCCTGCAGGCGCAGCCGACCGACCCCGCCGACCTGGCCGCGACCGAGCGCATCCTGGCCGAGCTCGCCGCGGGGGACGAGCGCACGTACACGGACGGTCAGCTCGTGGCCGTGCGGATCGACGACCGGTCGGCGATGGGCCGGGCGGTCCGACGCCTGGACGAGGAGGGGATCCTGGTGGACGACCTCTCGCTCCGGCGGCCGAGCCTGGACGAGGTCTTCCTGGCCCTGACCGGCCACCTGGCGGAAGCCGAGGAGGACCTCCTACCCGAGAGCACCGACCCCGATCACCGAGACGACGACGTCTCCGGAAGGAGGAGCCGATGAGCACAGCCACCCTCAGCACGCCCGGCCGCGAGTACGTGATCCGCAACACGCTCACGATCGCCCGGCGGAACCTGATGCACATCCGGTCCGACCCCGAGCAGCTCGTCGGCATGACGATCCAACCCTTGATGTTCCTGGTGCTGTTCGTCTACGTGTTCGGTGGTGCCATCGCGGGGTCCAGCAGCCGCTACCTGCAGTTCGCCCTGCCGGGGATCCTGGTCCAGGGCATCGCCTTCACGCCGTTCACCACGGCCCTGGGGCTGAACGTGGATTTCCAGCGCGGAGTCATCGACCGCTTCCGCTCCCTGCCCATCGCGAGATCGGCCGTGATCGGCGGCCGGATCGCCGCCGATGCCGTCCGGGTGATCTGGGGCGAGGTGATCCTGATCGGCTTCGGGCTGCTGCTGGGATTCAGGTTCGGGGGCGGGGGGATGGGTGCCGTGGGGGCGTTCGTGCTGGTCGGACTCTTCGGCGTGACGCTGTGCTGGCCGATGGCCTTCATCGGCATCACCGCCAGGACGCCCGAATCCGTCAACACCTGGGGCTTCCTGATCATCCTGCCGCTCACGTTCGCGAGCTCCGTGTTCGCCCCGCCGGAGACGATGCCGGGGTGGCTGGAAGGCTTCGTGAAGGTGAACCCCATCACCGCCGTGGTGGATGCCACCCGGGGCCTGATGCTCGGCGGGCCGGTGGCGGACCCCGTGGTCCGGTCGCTGATCTGGCTGGTGCTGATCCAGGCCGTCTTCGCGCCGCTGGCCATCGCCCGCTACCGCCGGCGGGTCTAGAACGACCCGCCGGCGCCCCTGGCCCGAGGTCATCCTCAAAGCCCGGTGCGGAAGCCCTGGCGCCAGGTCGGGACGACCGGCTTCCACCCCAGCTCCCGCTTCGCCTTGGCGTTCGAGGCGCCCCGGATCTGCGTCATCAACGAGACCCCGGCCTCACCGATCAGCAGCCGCGCCAGCCACGCGGGGACACGGCGCGGAGGCCTGGCCCCGATCGCCTCGGCCAGCACCGGCAGCCATGCGCGGACCGCCGCTGGCTCGTCGTCGGTGATGTTGTAGACGCCCGTCCCCCGCTCCACCGCGATCGCCGTCGCCCCCGCGGCATCGTCGATATGCAGGAACGACCAGGTGCCCTGGCCGGACCCCACGATCGGGAACCGTCGGCGACGCACCGGCTCGAGCATCGGCCCGCCCTCGGCCAGCGACGTCCCCGGCCCGTAGAACGCGCCGTACCGGAGCACCACCCCCTCCATCCCGGCGCCCAGCACCGCCGACTCGAGATGGCGGATCGCCTCGAGCGTGCGCCGGAACCCGGCAGGCGGGCGATCGTCCAGGGGATCGTCCTCCGTCTTCACCCAGCCCCCGCGCTTCTCGTAGGGCCAGGCCGCGTAGCTCTGGGCCACGATCCGTCGAACGCCGGCGGCGGAGGCCGCCGCCAGCAGGCGGTCGGTCCCTTCGGTCCGGAGCCGGTCGGTGGTCTCGAAGGCCTCGGAGAACCGGCGGAAGTCGAGCTCCGCTGGGATGGCGGTCAGCTCGTGCACCACCACCTCGGGCGCCGCCTCGGACACGGCCTCCTTCACCGCCTCAGTGTCGAGGGCGTCCATCAGCACGCCACGCGCACCCTGGGCCTCGATCGTTCCCACCTTGTTCGGCGTGCGGGTCGATCCGATCACCTCGTGGCCACTCTGCACCAGCAGCGGCACCAGGCGCCGACCCACCACACCGGTCGCTCCCGCGACGAAGATCCTCATCGCCAACTCCTTCCTCGGTTCCTAC
>DASQQQ010000007.1:0-4607 GCA_035643355.1 Actinomycetota bacterium
GTAGTCGCACAGCACGTCGAACCGGTAGCCGGTGCGCTCGAAGGCCCGACCTGGCTTGTGTCGCCGGTTCCCACGCTCGCCGACGTAAGCGCGCAGGACCTCGGTCCGCTCCGCGTCCGAGAGGCCATGCGCCGCCTCGCGGAGCTCGGCGTCGGGCAGGTCGGTGGCCGCGTAGAGGGCGGCCGCGACGATCTTCTCCTCGCCGTCCGGCTCCCAGTCCGTGAGGGTGACCTCGGACCCGCCGGTGGGAGCGTCCACCCGGGCGGTGAGCTTGGCCGCCACCTCGGCGGTGGCCTCACGGGTCCGGCGCTGGTACTCCGACCAGGCCACGCCGCGGTCGGGCAGGTCGACCCGCTTCAGGAACGAGGGGATCACCTTGCGGAGCTCGGTCAGCATGAGGTCGGCGTACTCGCGCACCTCGGCCAGCGGGTGGGCTCGGAGGCGGAGGAGCATCATCTCGAAGGCCTGGCCGTCGGCGTACGCGCCCAGGTTCGAGCGCGTGCCCGCCGGCAGCAGCACGCGGAGCGTGTCGCAGGTCTTCGCGGTGATCGTGGAGCGGTAGATGAAGTCCGAGTCCGCCGGGTCCTTGGGGAAGCGGGCCGCGAAATGCTCGTACAGGGGCTGGAACATCCGCCCGTAGGCCTCGAAGGTGCGGGTGGCGAAGTCCTGGTAGGCCTGCTCGGCTGACGTGCCCTCGATCTCGGGCGGCACGGTGAGGCGCCACCGGCCCCCCGGCCGGTCGTCGTAGCGCATGTAGCGGGTGGACTGCTCGAGGTAGGCGGCGAGGCGGCCCCACTCGATGGCTTTGGCCAAGAGCTGGGAGGCCTGCTCGCAGGCGAGATGCACGCCGCCGAGCTGCGCCACCGAGTCATCGCCGTACTCGAAGAACACGTTGTCGTACAGGCGCTCGGCCCGCCCGGTGCCGACGTGCCCGGTCACGCCCACCTCGTGCACGTCCTTCGCGAACTCGTCCAGGAACAGCCGCCGGAGCGACTTGGTGGTCCGCGAGTACCGGGCGAACAGCGCGCCCTTCACCACCTCCGGCAGATTGACCAGCGCGAACACCGGCCCGTCCAGGTTCGTGAAGTGGTTCGAGAGGAGCTCGCGCTCCTCGGGGGTGAATCCCTCCTGCACGTACCACATCGTCATGGCGTGGGGCTCTCCGAGGGGCTCGGAGTGGGCGAGACGTTCGTGGACTCGATCAAAGTGATCACGGTACCCGCTTCTACCGGCGTGCCCGCGCCGGGCTCCGTGGCCGCGACCTTGCCCGGCTGTGGGCACTCCGCGTTGAACTGTGTCCCCTGGGCCACCAGCGAGTCCAGCCCCTCCTTGGTCAGATCCGTCTGAGCCTTGCCGAGCGGCTGGCAGACGAGGTCTGGCACATGGACCTGCCCGGGTCCGGTCGAGACGACCATCGTGACGGTGCCGCCGGCCTTGATCGTCTGTCCCTCTCCGGGGTCCAGGCTGATCACGTGATCCTTCTCCACGTCCGTGCTGCTCTGCTCCTGTGGATCCACCGTGAGTCCCAAGCCCTCCAGCGTGGCCTTCACCTCGTCCGCAGGATGACCGATCAGTCCGGTGGGGATCTGGACCGGCGGTGCCTTGGCCACGGTCAGCGTGATCTCGGTGCCCTTGGGCATCTGGGTGTCCGCCGCCGGATCCTGCTTGATCACGGTCCCGGGGGTGTGGTTCGGGTCCTCCTGACGGATCACGGGCTGCCTCACCTTGAACCCGGCCTCCTGGAGCTTCGCGGTAGCGTCCGGCAGCTTGTCCCCGAAGACGTTCGGTACGGCGAAGGTGGTAGCGCCCGGTTCCCCGCCGCCCAACAGGCCGCTGGCCAGGATGTACGCTCCCGCACCGAGCGCGGCCAGGATCAGCAGCCCCACCACGACGCCGACCCACCAGCGGCGCCGGGGTGGCTCGGGAGCCGGGGGCTGGGGCGGCAGCACCGAGGTGCGCCCCGCACCTTCCACGGGAGCCGCGGCCGAAGGAGCGATCACCTGGGTGGGCGCCTCCTGTGGCAGCAGCGGCGTGGCGCCCACCGGCTGGCCCAGCCGGACCCGCTCCAGGTCCTGACGGAACTCCTCGGCCGATCGGTACCGGTTCGCCGGGTTCTTCGCCAGCGCCTTCATGATCACGGCGTCCAGCGCCGGCGGGACGTCGGCGTTGATGCTGGAGGGCGTGACCGGCTGCTCGAGCACGTGCTTCGACGCCACCGCCACCGGGGTGTCGCCCGAGAACGGCGGCCGACCGGTCACCATCTCGTAGAGCACCACGCCCAGCGAGTAGATGTCGGTGCGCTGGTCCACCGGCTCGCCGCGCGCCTGCTCGGGCGACAGGTAGGAGGCCGTTCCCAGGACCGCGGCGGTCTGGGCCACCGTGTCGGCGCCCGAGATCACCCTCGCGATCCCGAAGTCCGTGACCTTCACGTCGCCCCGAGGCGTGACCATGATGTTGGCGGGCTTGATGTCCCGATGGATCACGCCGTGGGCGTGCGCCACCTCGAGGGCCCGGCAGACGTCCTCGGCAAGCTCGACGGCCCGCTCCGGCATGATCCGGCCCCCGCCGGCCAGGTAGTCGGCCAGGGTCTTGGCGTCCACGAACTCCATCACGATGTAGTGGACGCCGTCGTCCGAGCCGGTGTCGTACACGCCGACCAGGTTCGGATGGTTCAGGCGGGCGGCGGCCTGGGCCTCGCGCCGGAACCGGGAGACGAAGTTCGCGTCCTCGGCGAACTGGGGCGCGAGGACCTTGACGGCTACCGGCCGGCCCAGGGTGGTGTCGGTCCCCTTGAAGACCTTGGCCATGCCGCCGCGCCCGAGCTCCTCCTCCACCCGGTACCGACCGGCCAGGAGGACCGGGGTCCGTACGCGCTTCGGTCCGTCGCTCATCACGATCCCTCGTTCAGGGCGGCCTCCATGACCGCCTTGGCGATGGGGGCGGCCACCCGGCCCCCCGTCGCGTCGCTGCCAAGGCTACCGCCGTCGAGCACCAGGACGGCCACCACGATCTGCGGATCCTGTGACGGCGCGAAGGACACGAACCAGGCATGGGGGGCCAGGCCCTTGCCGTGCTGGGCGGTCCCGGTCTTGCCCGCCACGTCGACCCCCGGTATCTGGGCCGCGGTCCCGGTCCCGGCCCGCACCACGTTCACCATCATCTGCGTGAGCTCGGCGGCCGAGGCTGCCGACAGCGGTCGTCCCCACACCTCCGGCTGGTAGCGCTCGAGGATCCGGCCGCTCGGATCCCGGATCTCGCTCACCAGGCGGGGCCGCATCTCCACTCCGCCGTTCGCGACGGCCGAGGCCACCAGGGCCATCTGGAGCGGGTTCGCCGCCACGTTGTCCTGGCCGATCGCCGAGAGCGCGACGGCGGGCAGACGGTCCGAGAAGTACGAGGGGTCGGGGAACACGCCTTCCTGGAACGGGATGTCGAAGGGGATGTCGCCGCTGGTGGCGTCGGGAGCGAACCCGAACGCTCGGGCCTGCGCGGCGAGCTTGTCCGCTCCGAGCTCCAGCCCGATCTCGCCGAACACCACGTTGCACGAGACCTGCAGCGCCTGGGCCAGCGTGATCTTGGGAGCCCCGCCCAGGCAGTGCTCGCCGCCGAAGTTCTCGAGCGTGGCCGAGGTCTGAGGCAGGTCCAGCACCCGAGGGTTGTCCCACTGGCTGTCCGGTCCGTACCCGTTCTGCAGCGCGGCGGCGGCCGTGACCAGCTTGAAGGTGGACCCGGGCGGGAACACGTCGTCGATCGCCCGAGAGACCAGCGGGTGGTCGGGGGCATCGGTCAACTGCTTCCAGGCCCGGAGGACCTTCGTTCGGTCCGGGGAGGACAGGCGGTTCGGATCGTACGTCGGGTTGGCCACGATGGCCTTCACCTCACCGGTCCTCGGGTCCATGGCGACCACGCCGCCCGGGAGGTCCCCGAGGGCCTTGGCCGCCGCCAACTGCACGACGGGGTCGATCGTCGTGACCACCGTGGCCCCCCGCTTGGGACGGCCCAGGATCTGATCCGCGAGCGTCTGCGGGAGCAGCTGCGGCGCGTCCCCGGAGAGGAAGGTGTTCTGGGCCTGCTCCAGTTCGCTCCGCCCGTAGACGAGCGAGTAGTAGCCGGTGATCCCGGCGTACAGGGGCCCGCTCGGGTACCGGCGCTGGTACTTCAGCTCTCCGGAGCTCTTCCGGCTGGTCGCCAGCACCGTCTGTCCATCGGCGGCCAAGATGTCGCCGCGGTCCACCTCGTACTCGGCGATGAGCTGGCGACGGGCGTTCGCCGGGTTGTCCTCCAGGCGCTGTGCCCCGAACACCTGCAGGTAGTTGACCTGCGCGAAGAGGACCACGAACAGCCCGAGCAGGGCCAGGCCGAGGCGGCGGACCTGCCGGTCCATGCTAGGTAGCCCTCCGGTGCCGGGGCGGCGCTGGCCCCGCCGAGACCCGGATCAGCAGCGCGAGCAAGATGAAGTTCGCCACCAGGCTCGACCCCCCGTAGCTCACGAACGGCAGCGTCACCCCCGTGAGCGGGATCACCCGGACCACGCCCCCCACGATCACGAAGGTCTGCAGGCCGATCACCGCCGCCAGGCCGGTGGCAAGCAGCTTCCCGAAGGCATC
>DASQQQ010000008.1:0-4520 GCA_035643355.1 Actinomycetota bacterium
CGTGAACGATGACGGCGAGCTCCTCCGCGAGCTCGTGCTCGATCCCACCCGGGACTACCAGCCCATAGGCTGAACGCGGAACGATGTCGCGGGACACGTGCGAACGATGTCCCGAGACATCACACTGGTGGGCGCTA
The DNA here is from genome assembly GCA_035643355.1 of Actinomycetota bacterium. Lineage (GTDB taxonomy): Bacteria > Actinomycetota > UBA4738 > UBA4738 > HRBIN12 > DASQQQ01. The sequence goes on from DASQQQ010000008.1 coordinate 138, forward strand.
GAGGATTTGAACCTCTGACCTCTTCCGCGTCAAGGAAGCGCTCTACCCCTGAGCTAAGCGCCCGAGGGGGTCATGGTACCCGACGGCACCAGCGAGGCGGGGACCGGAATTGAACCGGTGTACAGGGTTTTGCAGACCCTTGCCTAACCACTCGGCCACCCCGCCGGCGATCCGGGGCTTCCGGACCGGTAGCTAGTCTACGTGAAGGGCCGCTCAGGCCCGGCGGGATCGGATCCACGCTTGGAACCGGCGCCAGGGCCCGCCCCGCTGTCGGCCCGCCGTGAGATCGCGCCACAGCAGCCAGGCCTGGGTCCGCTGGCTCCCCTCGAACCGGTCCAGCGGGGCATCCGGTCTGGCCGTGTCCCAGATCTCGTAGGTTCCCTTGCCCCGGACCAGCAGGTAGCGGAGCTGCCTGGCGTGTGCGATCGCGCTCCGCCGGTCCGGTGCCCCAAAGGTGGCCCGGATCGTCCCCAGATGTCGGCGCACCGTTCCCAGGGAGACCCCGAGGATGGACGCGATCTGCTCGTCGCTCTGGCCCGAGACCGCGAGCATCAACACCCGGACGTTGTGTTCGGTCAGGGCGAGGTCGCGCCCTCGAGGGCGTGCGGGTTCCGGTTCGGCCCTCGGCAGGGCGACGTCGGCGAACCGCCGATCGATCACCAGGTGCCCGGAGGCGACCAGGCGAAGCGCCCCTACCAGGTCCTCGGGCCCGGCCGGCTTGACCACGTAGCCGCGCGCCCCCGCCCGGACGGCCGCCTCCAGGTCCCGCTGATCCTCCGAACAGCCCAGGACCATGACCCGGGCCGAGGGGTTCGCTCGCACGATCCGCCTGGTCATGCCCCGGGCGCTGGAGGGGTCGGTTCCGCTGTCCACCAGGACCACGTCGGCCTCCGCGGCCGCCATCGCCCGGGCTCCACCGCTCTCCAGGGAGATGTCGCCGACGATGGTCACGTCGCCCGCTGCATCGAGCGCGAGGCTCAGGCCATCGATCCCCACCGCTCGGCCCCGCGCCAGGCCGACCTTGATCGCGTCCTCCACGGTCCCCTTCGCCCCCAGATCGGTCCCTCCCCACTGTGACGGGTGAGGCTCGGTGTCGGCATCGGCCGGAAGGCGGTTCCTGGCTCCCCCGTTCAGCGGCAGCCCCGGGGTGCTAGGCCCAACGGCGCGATGCCTTGCCGGGCAACGCTTCGAGGGCCTTGCCCGATGTTTGCCGTAGGACCGCTTCGGGAACGGCCACAGCGGGTATCGGCACGTCGGCTGAGGCACGAGGGCTGCCGGGGAGGGTCGAGAGATGAAGAAGCAGGAAGCCTGGTTCTACGGACCGCGGGGGGAGATCCGCCCCTCCCAGGTCGGTCACACCCGCCGTTCGTTCTGCCCGCGATGCGGCGCGCTCCTGTGGCCGACGGAGGGTTCGGGCGATCCGGCACCCCTCTGCCTGGACGAGGTGCTCCGATCCCGTCCAGCCTCCGGCATGCAGGCGGCCTGAGCGGTCTCGAGGGCCACCGCGCTAGCGGAGGTCCTCCTGGTCCAGGCGACGCCGGAACGCGCCGGATCCAGTGACGCGGGCGCCGAGCTCGCGGACCCGCTCCCCCAGCCGCCGATCCGAGGTCACCACGGTGAGCGAGGCCGGATCCGCATCGGCGGCGACCAGCTCCACGATCTCGCGGTCCGCGGCGTTCCGGCCTCGCCGCGAGGCGAACGCGACCTCCACGCCGGCCCGCCGGCCGGACTGCAGGTCGGCGGGCCGGCGGTCGAAGACGACGGTGATCTCCTCCTCCGCGCTTGAGAACCGCCCCAGCTCCTCGATCAGGTCACGGACCGCGCGGTCGGGGTCGTTCCACCACCGATCGGCCCGGGAGCCGATCAGGTTCATGCCGTCGATCAGCCACCGACGGGTCGCCACTGCTCAAGAGGCGGGTGCGAGCCGACCCAGACGGCTGCGCCGGTCCAGGAGACGGACGACCGCTCCCGTTACCAGCGCGTAGACGCTGTGGTGCAGCGTGTTCAGGCCCAAGGTCTTGCCCGGCATCTTGGTGGGTGGCGGGCCCACGTCCAACGCGGGCAGGACGGCGCCGGCCGTGGTCTGCACGGCGGCCGCGTGGAAGGCCGTGGCGCGCCATCCCCGGAAGCCGCTCCGCTCCATGAGCGCCCGGGGCACGCCCCAGAGCGAGCCGTAGGCGAAGTGCGTCAGCATGCCCAGACGGAACTTGCCCGACGCGTCCTTGGGCTCCACCCCCACGAGCTTCTCCGCCGCATCGGCCGACGCCGTCGGCATCGGCTGATGGAAGAGCTTCTCGGCCATCAACTGTGAGACGGTCAGGGCCATGGTCCCGGCCGCGCCCGCGATCAGACCCTTCCCCACGGCTTGTGCGATGTCTCCGGAACGCATGCGTGTCCTCCTTCCTACCTTCCGATGCTTCCCGGCGCGGCCAGGCCCCATACCTGGCCGAAGCCGGTTGGCCCGACCGGTGTCCCGTGGACGATGATGGTGAGGTGCTCCGAACCCTGCTCATCGCACTGGCGGCGGCGGGCGTCTGGCTGATCGCGGTGATGATCCTCCTCGCGGCCGGTCGCCGGACCGCCGCGCGTGAGCTCGCCACCCTCCTGCCGAACCTGCTGCTGCTGTTCCGGGGGATCGTCCGCGACCCCCGGTGCCCTCGGGGCTCCAAGCTCCTGCTCCTGTTCGCCCTGGCGTGGATCGCCTCGCCGGTGGACCTGGTCCCGGAGTTCATCCCGCTCCTGGGCCCGCTGGACGATGCCGTGGTCGCCGCCCTGGTCCTGCGTCACGTGATCCGGCGCGCGGGTCCGGCGATCGTGCGCGAACACTGGCGAGGCGATCCGACCACCGTGCAGCGACTCCTGCGCCTGTCGGGCGTTGACCCCTCGATCAGGGGCGGGCCCGGCCCGACGCCTTCATGACGCGGCCGGCGACCCGGACGGTGCGAATCAGCCGGAGCAGCTTCCGGAGCGCCTTCACCAACAGCCACAGGGCGAGAACCCCGGCGGTCCAGAGGACCCGACGGTTCCGTCTGCGCCGCACCGCCGGCCCCGGGATCTGAACGATCGGGACCCCAGGGTACGAGATCTCCGCGGTGTCCAGGGCTTCATCCCGCTCGACGAAGTCCTCCGCGCTGGTCAGCGAGTAGCGGTCGGCGCTCCGGTAGCGCCACAGCCACCTGCCGTTCTCCTCCTCCCACAGCTCGATCACGTCAGGGCGCTCCTCATTCCCCATGGGTCGGCTCCTCCTCCTCGACCGACGAACGCCCGCCGTCCCCAGCCATCCGGTCCGCCACCCGGGACGGCTTCCATCGCTGCATCTGATGGGACAGCGGCTCGAGGGGCATCTTGATGAAGTGATCCGCGTCGCTCCGGCCCAGTGCCCGCATCAGCTGATGCACGACGGGCCCCACGATGAACGGGACCACCAGGGTGGCGATCCGCAGTCCCCAGGTCACCGCCAGCACGGAAAGGTGGAAATAGTGCGCCCACAGATCGTTCGTGGCGTCGATCGTGAGCATGATGTAGAAGCTCAGCAGCGCGGCCCCCACCGCCGTCCGACCCGGTGCGTAGCGGGGCCGATCCAGCAGCTGATGCGACAGACGATCACCGGTCACAGCCCGCTCGATCCAGGGCCAGGCGTACAGCCCGGCGAACGTGAGCAGCGGCATCAGGACCGCGGGGAAGAACTGCACCGGGATGGTCCACATCGAGCGCTCGGCCCAGCGCGGGTAGATGCGCAGCGCGCCCTCGACCCAGGCCAGGTACCAGTCGGGCTGGGCGGGCGCGCTGATCGTGGTGGGGTCGTAGTGCCCGAACAACCAGATCGGGTCGATCTGCGCCACGCCACCCAGGATCCCCACGACCGCCAAGGCTCCCAGGAACAGCCCCGTGGAGCGCATCGAGTAGGCCGGCCACACCCGCGAGCCCACGACGTTGGTCTCGGTGCGTCCCGGGCCCGGGAACTGCGTGTGCTTCTGTCGCCAGATCAGCATCAGGTGGACCGCCAGGAGTCCCAGCAGGACCACCGGGATCACGAACACGTGGAGGATGTAGAAGCGGTGCATGATGTCGGTCCCCGGGTAGTTGGGGCCGAAGAGCAGGAACACCAACCAGGGTCCGATCACCGGGATCGAGATCAGGATCGCGTAGGCGATCCGCAGCCCGTTGCCCGAGATCAGGTCGTCCGGCAGCACGTACCCGAGGAACGCCGTCCCCATCGAGAGCAGCAGCAGGGTCACGCCCACCAGCCAATTGATGTCCCGGGGCTTGCGGAACGCGCCGGTGAAGAAGATCCGGCACATGTGCACGATGATCGCGGCCAGGAACAGCAGCGCCGCCCAGTGGTGCATCTGCCGCAGTACCAGGCCACCCCGTACGTCGTAC
>DASQQQ010000009.1:0-10053 GCA_035643355.1 Actinomycetota bacterium
CTGGCATCCGCGCGGAAGACGCCCTCACATGGGCGCTAATGATCATCGACCGATACGAGCGCGCCTTCACACCTCCAACAGCGCTCAGGCACGGGGACTGAGCGTTCTTGGAGGTGGGGGGAGTCGAACCCCCGTCCCTCGGCGACCGTTCGGGGCTTCTCCGGGCGCAGCCGGCGGTGAGATCTCGCCTCGGGGCTCCCACCGGCGGAGCGACCCCTCGGCCAGCCCGGGTTCGGTGTCCGGCGGCGGCCCCCGAGCGGAACCGCAACCGTGAGCCTGCTCACGACGCCCGACCCCCGACCGCAGGCGGATCGGGGCGGACGGCTACCTAACTAGTTAGGCAGCGAGCGCGTATTCAGTATCGGCGCTTGTGTTGATCCCGGCTTTTATCGAGGCATCCGGGGACCTCGGCCCGCTTCACCCGAGCGGTACCCGCCCAGGTCGAATCCGGTGCACCCCCATATGCAGTTGCTTCAAGTATACGAGAGCGGTGGGAGGCTCCTCGCGTAGCGGTGCATCCGTGCGTCGTGCTCGTACCCGACCTCGCGCCAAAACCCGGCCGCCGCCTCCTCCGAAGAGATCACCAGCGCGCTGATCCGTCGCGCGCCGAGCTCGCGCAGGCGCCGTTCCCCTTCCGCCACCAGCGCGGTGGCGATGCCCCGCCGACGCATCGAGGGAACCACCGCCAGCCGGTACATCGACCCCCGCCACCCATCCCAGCCCACCACGAGCGTGCCCACCAGCCGACCATCGGCGTCGGCTACCAGCAGCGCGTGCGGATCGCGCACCGGGAGCCGAGCCAGGCCGACCGGGTCGTCGGTCGGGCTCTCATCCGCGCCGGCCTCCCACCACACGCGGAGCACCGCATCCAGCTCTTCGGGCCGGGCGTCGCGGATCACCGGGCTCACCGTCGGCGTCGGGCGGCCTGCTCCATCTCGCGCTTGTGCTCGCGCTCGGCGATGGTCTGCCGCTTCTCGTATTGCCGCTTTCCTCGGGCCAGGGCGAGCTCCAGCTTGGCCAGGCCGTGTGCGAAGTAGACGCGCAGGGGGACGAGGGCGAGCCCGCGCTCGGCGGTCTTGCCCACGAGCCGCTCGATCTGGTCCCGGCGCAACAGGAGCTTGCGGATCCGAACCGGGTCATACGTGCGCTTGTCGCCCTGCTGGTAGGGCGGGATGTGCATCCCCTCCAGCCACACCTCGCCGTCGCGGATCCGCGCGTAGGCCTCGGCCAGGGACCCCCGGCCCCCGCGCAGCGACTTCACCTCGGAGCCGGTCAGCGCCATCCCGGCCTCGCACCGCTCCAGGACCTCGTAGTCGTGCAGGGCTCGCCGGTTGGAGACGACGGTCTTCTGACCCGGGGCGCTGCTTCTGCTGGGACTCACGGCCCCGTAAGGGTAGCCGCGCTAGACGTCCAGGAACCGGCGCATGCCGGCCAGCCCGGCCACCAACGCCACCGCCGCGCCGGCCACCAAGAGCCAGGGGATCGTGGCGATCACGTCGTTGTTCGTGACCCACGGGATGAACAGGATCTTGTTGTACAGCGGGTTGATGAAGGCGACCTTCAGGGCGAAGAGGAACAAGATCGCGGCGGTCGCGCCCACCAGGCTCTCGAACAGGCCCTCCACCAGGAAGGGCAATCGGATCCGCCAGTTCGTGGCTCCAACCAACCGCATGATCCCGATCTCCTTGCGCCGGGCGAACAGCCCCATCCGCACCGTGTTCGCGATCAGCACCGCCGCGGCGATCAGCATCACGAAGGAGATCACCAGGCCCCCCACCCGGAACACCCGGGCCACCGCGAACAGCCGCTCCAGGAACCGGCTCTGATCCACGATCCGCTCGATCCCGGGCTGCCCTTGCAGGACCGCCGCCACCTGCCGGTACTGCTCCGGATCCGAGAGCTTCACTCGCAGGGAGGCCGGGAGCGCCGAGCAGTCGACGTTCTCCACCAGCGCCTTCTGGTTCTTGAAGATCTCCTTGAAGCGATCGCACGCCTGCTGCTTGGTCTCGTATTGCACGTTGGAGACGACGGTGAGGTCGTCCAGCTTCGAGGTGAGCGACTGGACCGTCTGTGGGTTGACCGGATCGGTCAGGTAGACTGCAACCTCCACGTTCCCGGTGGTGGCCTCGATCATCAGGCCGACCTGACGCGTGATGAGCATGGCCAGACCGAACAGCAGCAGCGCGATGAACGTGGTGGACACGGCGGCGAACGCCACCAGGCCGTTCCGCCGCAGGCCCAGGCTGACCTCCCGGAACAGGTAGTCGAACCGGCGCCCGGTCACCTAGCTGTACACCCCTCGGGACTGGTCCCGGATCACCTTTCCGCATTCCAGCTCGATCACCCGGCGGCGCATCGCGTCCACGATCGCCTGGTCGTGGGTGGCCATCACCACGGTGGTGCCGATGCGGTTCACTTTGTCCAGCAGCCGCATGATGTCCACGGACGTGGTGGGGTCCAGGTTGCCGGTGGGCTCGTCGGCCAGCAGGACCAGCGGCCGGTTCACCACGGCGCGCGCGATCGACACCCGCTGCTGCTCCCCGCCTGAGAGCTCGTCCGGGAAGTTGTTCAGCTTGTCCCCCAGCCCGACCAGCTCGAGGATCTCCGGCACGCGCTGGTCGATGACCGGCTTGGGCTTGCCGATCACCTCCAGCGCGAAGGCCACGTTCTCGAACACGGTCTTGTCCTGGAGCAGCTTGAAGTCCTGGAAGACGGTCCCGATGTTCCGTCGCAGGTGCGGGATCTTCCACGGGGTCAGCTTGGCCAGGTTCTTGCCGGCCACGAAGATCTCGCCCTTGCTGGCCTCCTCCTCCTTCAGCAGGAGGCGGATGAACGTCGACTTGCCCGAGCCGGACGCACCCACGATGAAGACGAACTCGCCCTTCTCGACCTCGACGTTGACGTCGTCGAGCGCGGCGACCCCGTTCTTGTAGATCTTGGTGACGCGCTGAAGACTGATCATCTCGAGTGCTCAGGGGAGAAGTTGGGGGGTTCTGACCGCCGCGCAGTCTAGCAGGTACCTCCCCGGAACGGAACGAAGCTCGACCGTTGGTTCGGCACCCTCGAAGCGCACCCACCTCCACTACGCTGGGGAACGATGCGCACCCTCACCAGGGGCGACGCCCTGCCCGAGGAGGTCGCAGCCGGGGCACGCCCCTCGTGGCTCCGGGGCTTCCTGGTGGCCGGGGCCGGCCCGATGCTGATCGTGGTGTCGGTGCTGATCGCGCTCCGCGGCTTCGCCTTCTCGGACCTGTTGACCAACCAGCACCCCGACATCCTCTCCTTCTGGCTCCCCCGCTCGTGCTTCCTGGGTCGGAGCCTGTCGGCCGGGCACCTTCCGCTGTGGAACCCGTTCGAGATGGCGGGGACGCCCTTCGCGGCCGATCCGCAATCGGGCTGGCTCTACCTGCCGGCCATGCTCACCTCCTGGCTGTTCGGGTGTGGTGGCGGGCTGCGGGCCTTCATCGTGCTGCAGCCGATCCTGGCCGGGGTGGGCCTGTGGTGGTTCCTGCGCCGCGAGGGCCTGATCCGTCCGGTGGCGACCGTGGGCGGGCTGTCGTTGGCCATGATGATCGCCGCCACCAACGCGGCCATCTCGTTGCCGTTCGCCGGGACGCTGGCCTGGACGCCCTTCGTACTGGTGGGCGCCTCGGGGTACCTGAGCGCCCATCGGTGGGTCCGTCGGCTGCCCTGGCTGGCCCTGGCCGCGCTGGCCTGGGGGCAGGTGGCGAGCGCCCACATGTCCCATGGACTGGTCATGGCGACCGGGCTCACGTTCGCGTACCTGGTGGCCCGTTCGATCGCCCAGATCGCGGCCGGCGAGCGCTCGGTGTGGGGCGCCGCCTGGGTCACGGTGGCGTTCCTGGCCTTCCTGCCCCTCGCGAACCTGGCCATCCTGCTCCCCCGGCTGGCCCTGATCGGCCGGTCCAGCCTGCGCGGCGGGTACGCCTCGCTGGGCGGAACCCTGGCCCGAGCCGCGGGCGCGGAGGATCGGCCGCTGCCCACGAACGGCGTCTGGAGCGCCTGGCCGTTCTCCATCGCGGTAACGCCCGGGACGTACGCGGGGGCCGCCGTGCTGTTGCTGATCCCCGCGGCGTTCCGCTCCCGCCGGCACCGCGCCCTGGTCCTGGCCGTGGGCGCCACGGGCCTGGTGGCCTACCTGTTCACGCTGAACCTGTTCGTGAGTGCGGGCTGGCTGCGGGCGGCCGTCCTGAAGCTGCCGTTCGGGGACGTCTACCTGCACAACCCGGGACGGCTGCGATACCTGGAACTGCTGGTGGCGCCGATCCTGGGGGCGGTGGGGCTCCAGGGGTTCCTCGACCGCCTGCCCTCCCCTCGGGAGACCTGGTGGTGGATCGGGGGGGGCGCCGCCCTGTTCCTGGGGCTGCCCCTGGCCCTGGGGGCCGACCCCTTCCGGTTCATCCTGCCGGCCATCGGCTTCGCGGCGACGGTGCCGGTCCTCTGGTGGCTCCGGCGCGGGCGGCGGTGGGCGGTGCTGCTGCTGCCGACGGTGCTCGCCTCCGAGCTGTTGGGGAACGCCCTGTGGGCCTCGGCGTACGAGGGCGGCACCGTGTACACGGGGCTGCAGAGCGGCGACCATCCCAACCTGTCCGCCCAGCCCCTGCGGTGGCCCGACGTCCACCTGGACGAGTACCTGCGGCCCGGCCCCATCGCCCGTTACCTGCAGGAGCAGCCGACCGAGCAGGGCCGCTACCTGGCCTGGATCCCGCCGGCCGCGTACTTCAACAAGGGCTACCTCTTCACGCAGGGGCCGCACGACTGGCCGGCGCTGCTGCTGGGCCGGGCCCTGCTGTTCGGCCTGGACGATGCGCTCGGATACTCGCCGATCCAGCTCCCCCGGTACTGGTCGTACATCCGGGCCACGAACCGAAACCCCGTCTTCTACAACGCCTCCGTGATCCAGCTCCCCGACCTGGCCGATGTGCGGCTGCTCGGGCTCCGATACCTCGTCCTGCCCAAGGGGGTGGTCCCCACGTACCCCAGGCGCGACGTCCCCACGGTGCCGGGGCACGTCGTGGCCTCCGAGTTCGGCTACGACCTGTACGAGGTCCAGGGGTGGGAGCCCCGGGCCTCCGTGGTCCCGGACCCCACACGGGTCGATGGGGGCGTGGCGGCCCTGGACGCGGTGCTCGGCCCGAGCTTCGACCCCGCGCGACAGGCCGTGGTGGAGCAGGCTCCGGACCTGTCCCCGTCCGGCTCCTCGGGGACGCCCGGCACCGCCTCCTACCGCGAGCGCTCGCCCGAGGACGTTCGGATCACCGTGCACGCCGGGGCGCCCTCGCTCCTGGTGGTCCGCAACGCTTGGGACCGGGGCTGGTCGGCCACGGTGGACGGCCGGCCCGCCCCGGTGCTCCGCGCCGACTACTTCCTGCAGGGGATCCCCGTCCCCGCCGGCACCCACGAGGTGCGCCTCACGTATGCCGACCGCACGATCGGACGTGGCCTCCTGGCCTCGGGCCTGCTGTGGGGGGGCTTGGTCGTCCTCGGCCTGGCCCTGGCCGCCGACCTTCGGCGACGCTCACCGAGGAGGGAAGACACGAAGCCCCGAGCCTGAGCCCTACCCGCGCTGGCCGTCCGACTCGGCCCGGCGCCGCAGCTCGGCCTCGATCAGCGGCTCGAGGTCGCCGTCCAGCACCCGGTCCACGTCGCCGATCTCCACATCGGTGCGATGGTCCTTCACCAAGCGGTACGGGGCCAGCACGTAAGAGCGGATCTGCGAGCCGAAGTCGATCCCCCGTCGCTCCCCGCGTAGGTCCTCGATCTTCTGCTGCTGCTCGGCACGCATGCGCTCGGCCAGCCGGGCCTTCAGGATCCGCATGGCCACGGCTCGGTTCTGCAGCTGGGAGCGTTCGTTCTGGCAGGCTGCGGTGATCTGGGTGGGAAGGTGCGTGATCCGTACGGCCGAGTCGGTGGTGTTCACGGACTGACCTCCGGGGCCCGTGGAGCGGTACACGTCGATCCGCAGGTCCTTGGGATCGATCTCGATGTCCTCCTCGTCGGTCTCCGCCAGCAGCGGGATGACGTCCAGGCTGGCGAACGAGGTGTGACGGCGCTTCTGCTGGTCGAACGGCGAGATCCGCACCAGGCGGTGAACCCCACGCTCGGTGGAGAGCAGGCCGTAGGCGTTGGACCCGTGCACGATGAAGGTGGCGCTCTTCACCCCCGCCTCTTCGCCGGGCAGCACCTCGTCCAGCTCCACCGAGAACCGCTCGCGCTCCGCCCAGCGCAGGTACATCCGCAGCAGCATGTCCGCCCAATCCTGAGATTCGGTGCCGCCCGCGCCGGCATGGAGCGTGGCAATCGCGTCGTTGCGGTCGTACTCGCCGCCCAGAAGGGTGGCCAGCTCCAGCTTGTCGAGCTCCGCTCGCAGGCTCTTCACCGACTGCGCCAGCTCCCGTTGGAGATCGGGGTCGGTCTCCTCGGCCAGGAGCTCGTCCATGGCCCGGGCGTCGGCCAGGCGGCGTTCGAAGGCGTCGTAGCGGTCCACGTCGGCGCGGAGCCGCGACAGGCGAGTGGTCAGCTCCTGCCCGTGGGCCGGATCGTCCCAGAGCGTGGGATCGGCCGCCTGCCGCTCGAGCTCGGCCGCCTGCGCCCGCTTGCCCTCGACGTCAAAGGTACTCCTTCGCCGAGGCAAGCCGCTTGCTGAGATCCTCCAGGTGCTCCGTGTGCTCGCTCACGAGGGCATGGTACCGGCCGGTGAGGCACGGCGGCGCTGAGGGCGGCGATCAGGCCGTGGCCCCGTGGCACTTCTTGTACTTCTTGCCCGAGCCGCAGGGGCAGGGGGCGTTGCGCGGCACCTTCTGGCTCACCGCCTGCGGCGCGGCGCCCGTGTTGACCTGCTCATCCTCGCCGCGGCTGGTCACCACGCGCTGGGGCCGAGGCCGTGACGGCTCGTCCTGCCGCACCAGTTCCACACGGTACGCGTACCGCACGAACTCGTCGCGGATGCTCTGGGTGAGCTCCTCGAACATCGTGTACGCCTCGCGCTGCCACTCGGTGAGGGGATCGCGCTGACCGTACGCGCGCAGGTGGATGCCCTCCTGCAGGTAGTCCATCTCGTAGAGGTGCTCGCGCCACTTGTTGTCGGTGATGTTGAGCAGGACCATCCGCTCGAGCTCGCGCATCACCCCCGAGCCCAGGGTCCGTTCCTTGTCCTCGTACACGTCCAGGGCATCGGACAGGACGAGCTCGGTCAGTTCCGGCACCGTGCCGGCCTCCTCCAGCTGCTCGCGGGTGAGCCGGATGGGGTAGACCTCGCCCAGGGCGGCGGCCAGGGCGTCCAGGTCCCACTCCTCGGCGAAGGCCTTGTCCCCCACCCATTGCTGGATGGTCCGCTCCACCACGTCGGTGACCATGTCGAGGGCCTGATCCTTGAAGTCCTCCCCCTTCAGGAGCCGGGAACGCTCCTCGTAGATCACCTGGCGCTGGGTGTTCATCACGTCGTCGTACTTCAGGATGTTCTTCCGACGCTCGAAGTTGAGCTCCTCGATCTGTTTCTGCGCGCCCTCCACCGCCCGGGTGACCATCCTGGCCGTGATGGGCTCGCCCTCCGGCCACTTCAGGCGCTCCATGATGGAGGACACCCGGTCGCTGGCGAACATCCGCATCAGGTCGTCCTCGAGCGACAGGTAGAACCGGGACTCGCCGGGGTCGCCCTGACGGCCCGACCGGCCTCGAAGCTGGTTGTCGATGCGCCGGGATTCGTGCCGCTCGGTGCCCAGCACGTACAGGCCCCCCAGCTCGACGACCTCCGCGTGCTCTCGGTCCGTGTGCTCCTTGAACTTGCGGTAGATCGGCTCGTACTCGGCCTCGTAATCGGCGCGCTCCTCCGGATCCATCTCGAACATCAGGTAGCGGTCGTTGTCGAACTCCCTGGCCGCCATCTCCTGGCGCGCGAGGTACTCGGGGTTGCCACCCAGCAGGATGTCGACGCCTCGGCCGGCCATGTTCGTGGCCACGGTGACCGAGCCACGGCTCCCGGCCTGGGCCACGATCATGGCCTCCTTCTCGTGGTTCTTCGCGTTCAGGACGTTGTGGGACACGCCACGGCGGTTCAGGTAGCCCGACAGCTTCTCGGACTTCTCGATCGAGACCGTGCCGACCAGGATCGGCTGCCCCTGCTCGTGGCGCTCGAGGATGTCCTCGACCACCGAGTTCCACTTGGCGTCCTCGTTCTTGTAGATGAAGTCCTGCTCGTCGGCGCGGATCAGCGGCCGGTTGGTGGGGATCTCGACCACGTCGAGCTTGTAGACCTCCTGGAACTCGGCCAGCTGGGTCTTGGCCGTCCCGGTCATTCCGGCGAGCTTCTCGTACATCTTGAAGTAGTTCTGGATGGTGATGGTGGCCAGGGTCTGGTTCTCCTCCTTGACCCGGACCCCCTCCTTGGCCTCGATCGCCTGGTGGAGCCCCTCCGAGTACCGCCGGCCCTCCAGCACGCGGCCGGTGAACTCGTCGACGATCTTCACCTCCCCGCTGGTCACGATGTAGTCGACGTCGCGCTTGTAGAGCTCCTTGGCCCGCAAGGCGTTCTGCAGGTGATGCACGAGCGGCGTGTGGACGTGCTCGTAGAGGTTCTCGATCCCGAGCGCCTCCTCCACCTTGGCCACACCGGATTCGGTCACAGCCACCGTGTGCTTGGCCTCATCGACCTCGTAGTCCTCGTCTCGCCGCAGGCGAGGGACCAGCCGGGCGAAGGTCTGGTACCACTTGGCCGAGTCGGCCACCATCCCGCTGATGATCAGCGGGGTCCGCGCCTCGTCGATCAGGATGGAGTCGACCTCGTCGACGATGGCGTAGGGATGCCCGCGCTGCACCATCTCCTCCCGGCGCATCGCCATGTTGTCGCGCAGGTAGTCGAAGCCGAACTCGTTGTTCGTCCCGTAGGTGATGTCCGCCGCGTAGGCGGGGCGGCGCTCCTCGGGCGTCATCGACGCCTGGATCAGACCCACCGAGACGCCCAGGGCCCGGTAGATCGGACCCATCCACTCCGAGTCCCGCTTGGCCAAGTAGTCGTTGACCGTCACGATGTGCACGCCGCTGCCGGCCAGGGCGTTCAGGAAGGCGGGCATGGTGGAGACGAGGGTCTTGCCCTCACCGGTCTTCATCTCGGCGATCTTGCCCTCGTGCAGGACCATCGCCCCCATGACCTGCACGTCGAAGTGGCGCTGTCCGATGGTGCGCTTGGCGGCTTCCCGCACGCAGGCGAACGCCTCGGCCATGATGTCGTCCAGCGACTGATCGTCCGCCAGCCGCTGGCGGAACTCGTCGGACTTGCCCCGGAGCTCCTGCTCGGAGAAGTCCTCGATCTCCGGCTCGTAGGTGTTGACGATCCCCACGAGCTGCTGGAGCCGCTTCAGCCTGCGACCCTCTCCGAGCGAACCGAGCTTCTCGATGACCACGGGGATCCTTCCGGGGGGGGAGGGGTTTCACCCGATTCTATCGAAGGACCGCGCACGCCGGACCCACGAGGGCCCGATCCGGCCGGGACGCCTTCGGCTCAGGTGATCTCGATCATCTTCTCCCGCACGGCGTACACGACGGCCTCCATGCGGGAGTGCAGGTGCAGCTTCTCCAGGATGTTCCTGATGTGGTTCTTCACCGTGTTCTCGGAGATGTAGAGCTCCTTGGCGATGTCGCGGTTGTTCATGCCCTTGGCCACGAGCCTGAGCACCTCCATCTCCCGGTCCGTGAGCCTGGGGACCGGGACCTGGGGGCGCTCCTCGGACACCTTGGTCATGGAGGCGAACTCGTTCAGGAGCTTGGAGGCCATGGAGGGCGAGATCCGCGACTGGCCCGACCACACCGTCCGGATCGCATCGGCGACCTCCTCGATGGGGATCTCCTTCAGCAGGTACCCGGACGCTCCCGCCTTGATCGCCTCGTAGAGGTCGGCCTCCTCGTCGCTGATCGTCAGCATGATGATCTTGGCGCTGGGGGCGACCTCCTTGATGGAGGTGCACGCCTCGATCCCGCCCCGCTTCGGCATCCGCACGTCCATCAGGACGATGTCGGGCAGCAGGTCGGCGGCCTTGT
>DASQQQ010000010.1:0-7198 GCA_035643355.1 Actinomycetota bacterium
CGCCCGGTTCAGGTGCTCCTGGACGTAGACGCCGCCGAGCAGGCTGATCACCAGCAGGATCACGATGGCCAGCGCCGGCTCGATCTGCTGGGGGATGCCCACCTGCTCCTCCATCTGCCGGACGTGGTTGGAGGTGTTGTACCAAGCGATGAAGGGCGGCACGATCACCAGCCACCCGAACAGCACGGCCATCAGCGAGCGGGTCGGGCTGATCGTGTCGTCGCCCGTGAACCGCTGGATCTCCTCGTTCACCTTGTAGAACCAGTACAGGCCGTAGATGCCCGCCGTGATGAAGGTGAGCCCCAGCACGCCGAGCGGGTTGCGCTTCAGGTACGACCGACCCGCGATGGTGACCGTCTCGGCCATCTCGCCCCCTTTCCCTCGACCGAAGTCTAGGCGGCGACGGTGGGCCGGGGCAGGAGCCCGGCGGCCTCGATCACCTGCCCCAGCCCATCCTTGCCCAGCGCCATCAGATGCACCCCGGCCACGTGGGGCACCCGCTGCAGCTCCGCGAGCAGGTCCACGGTGAGCGCCGACCCCACCTCCGCGGCGTCGGGTCCGGCCTGCTCCAGGCGGCGGATCAGGCCGGGAGGGACGCGCACGCCGGGCAGGCCGTCGAGGAACCGCGCCTGCCGAACGCTCCGCAGGGGCACCACACCGGCGATCACGGAGGCCCGCTCCAGCACCCCGCGCGGACGGACCAGGTCGGCCCATGCGGCGAAGGCCTCCACGTCGTACACGATCTGGGTCTGCACGAAGTCCGCCCCGGCATCGATCTTGGCCTCCAGGCGGCTCGGGTCGTAGCCGGGGGCGAGGGGGGAGTCGGCGACCCCGATCAGGTACCGGGGAGGCTCCTCCACCTCCCCCCCGGACAGCGTCCGCCCTTGCCGCAGAGCGACCGCCAGGCCGACCAGCTCCAGGACGGAGAGGTCACGGACCTCCGCGGCGTCCGGGTGATCGCCCCGCTGCACGGGGTCGCCGGACAGGCACAGGACCCCCCGGGCCCCGAGGGCCCAGCCCCCGAGCAGATCGGCGGTCAGGGCGAGCCGGTTCCGGTCCCGGCACGTGAGCTGCAGGATCGGCTCGAGCCCCGATGCCGCCAGGACCGCCACCCCGGCCAGGGGGGACATGCGGGCGGAGGGCGTGGGGTTGTCGGTCACGTTCACCGCGTCCGCGTAGCCCACCAGCGACCGGGCCTGCGCCCGGAGCGGACCCGGGCCCGCCGACCGCGGCGGCACCAGCTCGGCGGTGACGCAGAAGCGGCCCGAGCGCAGGATCCGTTCGAGCCGGCTGCCGGACGAGGTCAATGGCGCTCGGTGAGCTTCTCGGTGGCCGTGACCGCGTTCAGCAGCAGCATGGCCGTGGTCATGGGACCCACGCCGCCCGGGACCGGGGAGATCATCCCCGCCACCTCCCGCACCTCGTCGAACCGCACGTCCCCCACCAGCCCGGTGTCGGTGCGATGGACGCCGACGTCGATCACCACCGCTCCCGGCTTGACCATGTCGGCGGTGATCAGCTCGGGGACGCCGGCGGCGGCGATCAGGATGTCGGCCTGGCGCGTGTGCACCGCCAGGTCCCGGGTGCGCACGTGGCAGATCGTCACGGTCGCGTTGCCCCGGATCGAGTCCTGGGCCAGCATGATGGACAGCGGCGCCCCCACCAGCCCCCCATAGCCCACCACGACCACCTCCGCACCGTCGAGCTCCACCCCGGAGCGGAGCAGCAGCTCGACGATGCCGTACGGGGTGGCCGGCTGGAACGACGGCTCCCCCCGGACCATCAACCCCACGTTCAGGGGATGCAGCCCGTCGACGTCCTTGTTGGGATCGATCGTGGTCTGGATCGCCAGCTCGGAGATGTGCTTGGGCACCGGCAGCTGGACGATGATGCCGTGGATGTCGGGGTCACGGTTCAGCCGGCGCAGGGCGGCCAGGAGCTCACCTTCGGTCACGTAGGCCGGCAGGTCCAGCTGCTCCGAGCGCATCCCGACATCGGCACAGGCCTTGTGTTTGGCCCCCAGGTAGATCCTCGACGCCTCGTCGTCGCCCACCAGCACCGCGGCCAGCCCCGGCGTGATGCCGCGCTCGGCCAGGGCCTTGACGCGCTCCGCGACCTCGGAGCGGATCTGCGCCCCGATGGCCCTGCCGTCCATGATGGTGGCGGTCACGGCTCGGAATCCTACCGGTGGGTCGGTTCCCGGGCCATGACCGAAGGTCACGCCGGCTCAGTGACGGAAGTGCCGATGCCCCGTCAGCACGACGGCCATGTCCCTGGCCTCGGCCGCCCTCAGGACCTCCTCGTCCCGGACCGACCCACCCGGATGCACCACCGCGGTGACGCCCGCGTCCGCCGCCACCTCCACCGCGTCGGGGAAGGGGAAGAACGCGTCGCTGGCCATGACCGCCTCCTTGGCCCGGCCCTCCGACTTGCGCACGGCGAGCCAGGAGGCATCCACGCGGGACATCTGCCCGGCCCCGATCCCGACGGTCGCCAGGTCCTTGGCGAACACGATCGCGTTGGACTTCACGCGCGCGGCCACCGTCCAGGCGAACGCGAGGTCCCGCCACTCCTCCTCCGTGGGCTCCCGGGCCGAGACGACCTCCATGGCCGCTCGGGTCTCGCGGACGGCATCGCGGTCCTGGACCAGCGCGCCGCCGGGGATTGGACGAACCTCCAGGCTCTCGCCGGCGGGGAGCGGCGCCTGCACCACCCGGAGGCTCGAGCGCGCCGCGAAGGCCTCGAGCGCCGCCGCCGTGAAGGAGGGGCCCACCACCACCTCGGTGAACACGTCGGCCATCGCCTCGGCCGCCGCCCCGTCGACCTCGCGGTTGAAGGCCACGATCCCACCGAAGGCCGAGACCGTGTCCGACTCGAAGGCCCGGCGGTAGGCATCGGCGGGCGTGGCCGCCAGGGCCGCGCCGCACGGGTTGTTGTGCTTGACCACGACCGCCGCCGTCTCCCCGAAGGCGCCCGCCAAGGCGTAGGCGGCGTCCAGGTCCAGCCAGTTGTTGAAGGACATCGGCTTGGCGGCCCGCAGGACCCGCGCGCCCGCCAGGACGCCGGGACCGCCGATCTGTCGGTACAGCGCCCCTCGCTGGTGTGGGTTCTCCCCGTACCGCAGGTCCTCCACCTTCTCCAGCGGGAGCCCCACGAACCCCGGCAGGGCGCCCGGCCGTGCCCCGAACCAGGCGGCCACGGCCGCGTCGTACGCCGCGGTCTGCGCGAAGGCCTCGGCGGCCAGCTCGCGGCGGGTCTCCCGCCCGAGTCCTCCCCGCTCCCGGAGCTCGGACAGCACCCGTTCGTACCGCTCGGGCGAGGCCACCACGGCCACCGACTCGAAGTTCTTGGCCGCGGCCCGGACCATGGCCGGCCCTCCGATGTCGATCTTCTCGATCACCTCGTCCGGCCCGGCCCCCGCGGCGACCGTCTCGCGGAAGGGGTACAGGTTCACCACCACCAGATCGAAGGGCTCGATCCCCCGGTCCGCCAGCTGCCGCTCGTGCTCGGGCTTGCGGCGATCGGCCAGGATCCCCGCGTGGATTCGCGGGTGGAGGGTCTTCACCCGCCCCTCGAGCATCTCGGGGAAGCCGGTGACCTCCTGAACCTCGGTGACCGGCACGCCCGCCGCCCGCAGGGCCGCCGCCGTCCCCCCCGAGGACACGAGCGCCACCCCCAGGTCGACCAGCGCCCGTGCGAGCTCCACGAGCCCGCCCTTGTCGTAGACGGCCAGGAGCGCCCGGCGCACGGGTCGGACCTCGCTCACGGTGCCTCCAGCACGTGGACGATCCCGCCCTCGACCTTGAGCCGACCTTCCACCAGCGCTCGGACCGCCGCCGGCAGGAGCCGATGCTCGACCTCGTGGATCCGCTGCTCGAGCGCGTCCCAGTCGTCCCCCGGGAGCACCGTGACCGCCTCCTGGGAGACGATCGGGCCGTGGTCGACCTCCTCGTCCACCAGGTGCACGGTGACCCCGGTGACCTTCACCCCCCGCTCCAGGGCCCGCCTCATCGAGTCGGTGCCGGGGAAGGCCGGCAAGAGCGCCGGGTGGACGTTCAGGGTCCTGCCGTCGAAGGCCCGGACCACCTCGGGACCGAGGATCCGCATGTAGCCCGCGAGCGCCAGCACCTCGATCCCCTTCGACCCCAGGAGGTCCCGGAGGGCGAGGTCGAACGAGGATCGGTCGCGGTGAGCGGCCGGATCCAGCCAGACGGCCTCCACGCCGGCGCGCCGAGCCCGCTCCAGCGCCCGAGCCCCCTCGTGATCGGAGATCACCAGGACCACCCACGGCCCAGCGACCGGGTCGTCCAGCAGGGCCTGGAGGTTCGTCCCCTCCCCCGAGGCGAGCACGGCGACCCTGGCGTTCACTGAGCGCAGGCTAGGGACCCGCCGCCACCCGCGTCAACGCGCCCGTCGCTACCGTGATGGCATGGGGGCGCCGGGGGTGGTGGTCTTCGATCTGGGGGGCGTGGTGATCGACTGGGATCCCCGCCACCTCTACCGCAAGCTCTTCCCCGACCCATCGCAGATGGAGCGCTTCCTCAGCGAGGTCTGTACCCCCGAGTGGAACGAGGGCTTCGACCGGGGCCTGCCCTTCCAGGAAGGGGTGGAGCGACTGGCCGCCGAGCGTCCCGAGTGGGCCGAGCCGATCCGCGCCTACCGGGACCGGTGGCCCGAGATGCTGGCGGGGACGATCCCCGGAGCTCCCGAGCTCCTCAGGGAGCTGCGCGAGGAGGGGGTCCGCCTCTTCGCCCTGTCCAACTGGTCCACCGAGACCTTCCGGTTCGCCGTGGATCGGTTCGGGATCCTGGACCTCTTCGAGGGCATCCTCCTCTCGGGCCAGGTGGGGGCCACCAAGCCCTCGATCCGCCTGTTCCAGGCGTTCCTGGAGCGCTTCGGCCTGGACCCGCAGGGATGCGTCTTCGTGGACGACCGTCCGGACAACGTGCAGGCGGCCCGTGCCCTCGGCTTCCGTGCCCTCACCTTCCGATCGGCGGGAGGGCTGCGGAGCGACCTGGTGGACCTGGGCCTGCTGGGTCCCGGTGCGGAGCCCGACCGGCGCTAAGCTCCCGCTGTGCCACAGGAACGGCTGGTCAGGGGCGCCGATCGGTGCCAGATGCACGCGGGCAGCCCCGCCGTGGCTCGCTGCGACGGGTGCGGCCGTCGGCTGTGCCTCGCGTGCGCCGTCCCGGTCAGGGGACACATCTTCGGACCCGAGTGCCTGGCCCGGGCGTTGGGGACGGAGGCGGGCACCGACAAGGCGCCGCAGGCCGTGCCGGAGGCTCGGGTCGGCTCCCTGGTCCGGGGGGTGGCTCTGGCCGTGGCCTGGGCGGCCACCCTGCTGCCCTGGAGCCGGTTCGGGGAGGGCGCGGGCTGGTTCGGAGCCTGGGGCCGTTCCCGCTGGTCGCTGCTCGCCGCCGTCGCGTCGGCGGCCGGACTGCTCCTGTGGCTGATCGCTCGCCGGATGCCCTCTCTCCGGGGACGTGGCTGGGAACTGGCGCTCGGGCTGCTCGGCCTGCTGACCGCGGTGGGGGGGGTGATGGCGGCCGTGCACCCGCCGTTCGCCTCCCGAGCCTGGTTCGCGCCGTGGATCGCCGCGGGGGCGGGTCTGGCGGTCGTGGCGACCTCCCTCGCCCCCGAGCGGGGCCCGCGGAGAGATGCCGGTATTTGACTCCCCCCCGACCAGGACATTCAATACGCGGGGCCGCGGTCCTGGTCCTGTACCGTGGTCCGGAACCCCGAAAGGAGTGGAGGGTATGGCGCAGAGTGCGGGCTTCGACATGTCGAGGGTGTCGACGGCCACCAAGATCCTCGGCGGGGCGGCGGTCCTCTTGCTGATCGACTCGTTCCTAGCCTGGCAGCGGGTCTGTGTCTCGTTCCTGACGGTCAGCGCCTGCGGCAGCGCCAACATGTGGGGCGGCAGAGGAAGCTTCTTCGGCATCATCGCCGGCATCCTCACGATCGTCCTGATCGCCTGGGAGGCGTTCAACCTGGCGGGCAGCAACTCGCTCAACCTGAGCGCATCCCCGGGCAAGATCAGCGCCTATCTGGGATTCGGCGTCCTGGCGTTCGTGGTCGTGAAGTTCATCCTCGCCCTCACCAACCACCCGGCGTTCGGCGCGTGGATCGGGATGATCCTGGCCCTGGCGGTGGGGTACGGAGCCTGGATGAAGTTCCAGGAACCCGAGACCCGTCCCGGCCCGATGATGGGGTCCGGGGACAACACCGGCGGCATGGCGTAACGTTCTCGCTCGAACCCTCGAAGGCCCGGTCGTGAGGCCGGGCCTTCGCCGTCCCCGGGCCGGGCGGGGCGAGGCCTGGGCGCAGGACGGCTACGATGCGGGTGAACCGTGGACGGGGAGCCCGGATGAAGAGATGCCCGTACTGCGCGGAGGAGATCCAGGACCAGGCCATCAAGTGCCGGTGGTGCGGCAGCATGCTGGTGGACCTGCCGGCTCCCCCGGGCGGCGGTCCCACGGAGCCCTCGGAGCAGGCCCTCCAGTACACGCATTCGGGCAGGCGCTACCTGCTCGGCTACGGCCCCGATCACTTCGGGATCTGGGATCGAGAGCGCCCGGGCGGACCGGTCGAGCGCTTCCCCCGGACCGATGAGGGTTGGCGTTCGGCCTGGACACGTTTCGATGCCCTGGAGCCCGACCACACCGAGGTGGCCATCACCTCCGGGGCCGGACCCGGGGCCACCACCGGATCGCCGTCCTCCGGGTGGGAGCCGCGCGGGGGCGCGGCGGCCGGAGCCCGGGCCCCTCGCCCGGTCAGCGGGGCTTGGTGGCTCCTGCCGATCTTCATGGGATGGCTGGGCGGCCTGATCGCCTGGCTCGTGAACCGTGACGCCGATCCCGCTCGGGCCCGGGCCATGCTGATCACCGGCATCCTGATCAGCGTGGTGATCCTGTTCCTGTTCATCGCTGCGGGCTCGGGTTCATCTGGCGCGTAGCCTGCCGCGCGCACCAGGACGCGGCTGCGGTGCCCGCGTGCGGCGGGCGCGGCGACGACCGCAGCTACAGGCGCTCGGGTTGCCCCGGCGGCGGGGGAGGCAGGAGCGGCTCGGTCGGGGTCGGGTCCGCCCCCCACCCTGCAGGCCCCGCCGGGGGCCGCCCGGAGCCCCGCGCCTGCCATGGAGCCGCCGGGCGACGGCGGGCGATCCACCCGCCGGCGAGCGCCCCGCCCACCACGCCCC
>DASQQQ010000011.1:0-18624 GCA_035643355.1 Actinomycetota bacterium
GAAGGAGGCACTGGAGGCCGTGGAGGGCTCCCGCGGCTCCGGGACCGTGGTCCGGCTCGACACGTTGGACGAGGCCTCGGTGGCCGACGCCTTCCGTCAGGTGTCCGAGACCCTGGGCCCCGTGACCGGTCTGGTGAACAACGCGGGCTTCTCCCGAGACGGGCTCATGCTCAAGTACTCGATGGACATGTTCGACCGCACCCTAGACACGAACGTCCGCGGCACCTTCCTGTGCACCCAAACGGCCCTGCGGACGATGCTCCGAGCTCGGTGGGGACGGGTGGTGAACATGTCCTCGGTGATCGCGATGCGGGGCAACGCCGGCCAGACGGCCTACGCGGCATCGAAGACGGCCCTGGTGGGGCTCACGAAGTCCCTGGCGCGCGAGGTAGGACCCAAGGGCATCACCGTGAACGCCGTGTGCCCGGGCCTGGTGGATACCGAGATGACATCCCACCTCAGCGAGCAGGCCCGAGCCCTCTTCATCGACCAGACGCCGCTCGGGCGAACCGCCCGGCTGGAGGAGGTGGCGGCCGTGATCCGGTTCCTGATGTCGGATGGCGCCTCGTACGTCAACGGCGCGGTGATCCCCGTGGACGGCGGGCTCACGGCATAGTCGCCAGGCCCCGGAGACCCTAGAGTTTGCGGCAACCTCAGGCGAGAACGGGAGGAAGGATGGACAAGGAGGAGATCGACACCCGGGTCCGCAAGGTCCTGGCGGAGCAGCTGGCCGTGGACGAGACGCAGGTCGTCCCGGACGCCCGGTTCGCCGAGGACCTGAACGCGGACTCGCTGGACCTGGTGGAAGCCGTCCTGGCCCTCGAGGAGGAGTGGAACATCGAGATCCCCGAGGAGGAGATGGACGGGGTCAAGACCGTGGGGCAGGCCGTGGAGCTCGTCGCCTCCAAGCTCGGTGTCTCCTAGCTCGGCGTCTCCCAGCCGGCGGGTCGTCGTCACCGGGATCGGTCCGGTCACGCCGATCGGAACCGGCGTGGACGAGTTCTGGACCGGTGCCACGGCGGGACGGAACGGGATCCGACCGATCTCGCGGTTCGACGCCTCGGACCTGCCGGTGAAGCTGGCCGGGGAGGTCCAGGACTTCGACGTCTCTCGATGGCTGGACCCCAAGGAGGCGCGCCGAACCGACCGGTTCGTGCACTTCGCCCTGGGCTCCGCCGACCTCGCCTGGGACGACGCCGGGAAGCCAGACGTGCACGGCGACCGGGTGGCCGTGATCTTCGCCACCGGGATCGGGGGCATCGAATGGCTGCTCAACCAGCATTCGGTTCTGTTGGAGAAGGGACCCGGCCGGGTGAGCCCGTTCATGGTCCCGGCACTGATGGCCAACGGGGCGGCGGGGCACATCGCGATGCGGTACGGCTTCACGGGGCCGAACTTCTGCACGGTGTCGGCGTGCGCCTCGGGTGCCCATGCGGTGGGCGAGGGCTACCGGATGATCCGGGACGGGCTCGCGGACCTGGCGGTGGTGGGCGGCTCCGAGGCAGCCACCCTGCCCCTCACGGTGGCCGCCTTCGCCCAGATGACCGCCCTCACCAAGAACCCGGACCCGGAGACCGCCAGCCGTCCCTTCGATGCCGGGCGCAACGGCTTCGTCCTCTCCGAGGGCGCATGCACGCTGATCCTGGAGCCGCAGGAGGCCGCTGTGGCCCGCGGCGCGCGGGTCTACGCGGAGGTCGTCGGCTACGGCGCCTCGGACGACGCGTACCACATCACGGCCCCCGATCCCAAGGGCTCGGGGGCGGCGCTCGCGATCAGTCGTGCGCTCGACGATGCCCGCGTCGAGCCCCAGGCCATCGACTACGTCAACGCCCACGGCACCTCCACCCCGCTGAACGATGCGTCCGAGACCGCGGCCCTCAAGGCCGCGCTCGGCGAGGACGCGTCGCGCGCGGTGGCCGTCTCCTCCACGAAGTCCATGACGGGCCACATGCTGGGTGCCGCCGGAGCCGTGGAGGCAGCCGTCTGCGCCCTGGTCATCCACACGGGGATGATCCCGCCCACGATCCACTACCGGACGCCCGATCCCGACTGCGACCTGGACTACGTCCCCAACGATGCGCGGGAGGCTCGGGTGGACCTGGCGATCTCGAACTCCTTCGGCTTCGGAGGCCAGAACGCGGTGCTGGCCCTCGCCGCGCCCGCCTGATCCCCCGGGCGGTCCTCAGTCCTCGAACGAGCGGTACCACGAGCCGCCGTCGTGGACGGCCCGGATCGCTCGCCCCTCCACGATCCGGTCGAACGCCACCCGGCTGGGGCGCCAGGGCTCTCGCCCCACGCGGAAATCCTCGTCCCCGATGGGCACCAGCGGCAGCTCCGGCTCGTCGTCGTCGCCCAGCAGCATCCACAGCTCACCGCCCCGGAGCACGACCCGGAAGCAGGGGATCCACGGGTCGTTCGAGCGGTAGAGACCGGTGAAGCCCGGCCAGCGCTCGGGCACCGGCGGCGGCTCCGGCCTCGTCACGCCCTCTCGGGGCATGCGATCGGGGCCGTGGACGGCCTCCACCACCTCGCCCTCCGCGTTGCGGCCGAACCACAGCCAGGAGCGCTCGAGCTCCGGGTCGGGGGCCACGAACAGGTCTTGGGTGGGGACCTCGTCCTCCAAGCGCGGCTCGAGGATGGTCTCGGTCCCGTTCCGCCGCAGGACCAGGCGATCGCCCCGAGCCGCCACCTCGAACGACCGCCGGCCGTCCGAGTAGCGGCCCACGTACCCCGCCGCGTGCGGTGTGCGCACCGGGTCCAGGTGGACCACCGGCGGGAGCGGCTCGCCGGTCAGGGCGGCCCGGACCGTCCGTAGGGCGAAGCGTCCGGCCGGCTTGCGCTCCCCCTGGCCGTTCACCAGCATGACCAGCCCCAACCCGTCGTCCGGATCGAGCATGAGCAGGGCCGTGTACCCGATCATCCCGCCCGTGTGATAGATGCGGCGCCGTCCGTCCTGCTCGCCCACGTAGAGGCCGTAGCCGTATGCGAACCCGGCCGCGCCCGTGTCCTGGATGCGAGGAGCCGTGAGCGCCTCGAACCCGGACGGGGACAGCAGGGGTGCGCCCGCCGCCAGCAGCATCCGCGCGTACGCGGTCATATCCAGGACGTTGGAGACGATGCTGCCGTCGGCCGAGCCGCTCACGGCCCAGGGGGCGGGGACCAGCGGTTGGTGCCGGTGGGGCGGACGGCCGTCGTGGAGGGTCGCGTAGCCGGTGGCGAGGTCCGCGCGATCCCGGTTCGTGATGACGGGGCTCGTGGCCCCCATCTCGAGCGGCGCGAGGATCCGCTCCCGCACCAGGTCCCCGAACGGCCTTCCCAGGGCCCGCTCCAGGACCAGACCCACGAGCTTGTAGCCGTCGTTCGAGTACCAGAACCGCTCCCCGGGGCCGAACCCCGGCCGGACGTGGCGGAGGTTCCAGGCCGCGGCCAGCGCTCCGGGCGCGTCCTCGGTCCCGATGGGGAGTCCGGACGTGTGCGTCAACAGGTGGTGCGGGGTGATGGCCCCGAAGGGCTGGGGCACCTCGATCCACGGCACGAGCCGATCGATGGGCGCGTGCAGATCCAGGAGCCCCTCCTCCGCGGCTTGGAGGGTCACGATGGCCGTGAACGACTTGCTGATGGAGCCGATCTGGAACCGGGTCTCGGGTCGAACGGGTGTGCCAGAGGCCGCATCCGCAAACCCGCGCACCACCACGCCGAGGATCTCGTCACGGTCCGTGACGGCCAGCGCCGTCCCGGCTGCGTGCATCAGCGGCAGCCGATCCTCCAGGAACGCCCCGATGCGCTCGAAGGCCTCCGCCAGCGCCACGACCGCCCCAGCCCCTCGGCCGCCTCAGCCGGCGGGGAAGAACAGGGCCAGCTCCCGCTCGGCCGAGGCCATCGAGTCGCTGCCGTGCACGATGTTCTGGGTGATCACCGTGGCCAGGTCGCCGCGGATCGTCCCGGGGGGGGCCGACGCCGGGTTGGTGGGACCCATGAGGGTGCGCAGGACACCGATGGCCTGCTCCCCCTCCACGCGCGCCACCACCACCGGCCCCGAGGTGATGAAGCCCACGAGCTCCTGGAAGAAGGGCTTGTCCCGGTGCTCAGCGTAGTGGCGGTCGGCCAGCTCGGCGTCGATCTTGAGCATCCGGAGATCCGCGATGCACAAGCCCTTGGCCTCGATCCGACGCAGGACCTCTCCCACCAGACCACGCTGCACCCCGTCGGGCTTCACGATGAGCAGGGTCGATTCGACGGCCACGGATCAAGATCCTTCCGAGGTTCGGCGGGCGTCCGCGACAGTATAGAGAGAGCCCGTCACCAGGATCAGGTCCCGTGCTCCGGCGCTGGCCCCGGCCGCCACCAGGGCCTCCTCCACCGAGCCGAAGGTCTCGGTGGGCGTACCGGCCGCCGCCATCGCCCGGCCCACCTGGTCGGCCGGGGCCGAGCGCTCGCTGCTGTTGCGGGTGGCGTACGCGCGGGCGGCCAGCGGTGCCAGCGCGGCAGCGATCCCCGGGATGTCTTTGTTCGCGGAGACGGCGATCACCAGATGCAGCCGCTCCCACGTGAACGCTTCCCGCAGGGCCCCGGCCAGCGCCGCGGCCCCGGCCGGGTTGTGTGCCCCGTCGAGCACGACCAGCGGGTGCCGGCCCACGATCTCGAGCCGCCCCGGGGACGAGGCGGCCGCGAGCCCCTCCCGGACCGCATCGGCCGAGAGGGGGCGCTCCAGGAAGGCTTCCAGCGCAACGACAGCAGCCCCGGCGTTCCGAGCGGCATGCTCACCCACGAGGGGCACGAAGAGGTCGTCGTAGCTCGCCTCGGTCCCCCGGACGAGTAGCTGCTGTCCGCCCACCGCCTGCCGACGCTCCTCGATCCCGAAATCGGGTCCCTCCAGGACCAGGCGCGCCTCGTACTCGCGGCACCGGTCGCGGATCACGCCCAGGGCGTCGGGAGGCTGTTCGCGCGCGACCACCACCTTGCCCGGCTTGATGATGCCCGCCTTCTCCGTGGCCACCTCGAGCACCGTGGAGCCCAGCTCCGGATGATCGAGGGCGATCGGGCACAGGACGGCCACGTCGCCGGCGACCAGGTTGGTGGCATCCCAGGCACCCCCCATGCCCACCTCGAACACACCGAGCGAGACGGGCTTGTCCGAGAACCACAGGAACGACAGCGCCGTCAGGGTCTCGAAGTAGGTGACGCGCTTCCCCCGCCCGTCCACCGTGCGGAGGAACGGCAGCAGGTGCTCGTAGGTCTCCGTGAACTCCTCCTCGGAGATCGGCACGCCGCACAGGGCGATCCGCTCCCTCACCGACAGCAGGTGTGGCGAGGTGTACAGGCCGGCCGTGAGACCGTGGGCACAGGCCAGCGAGGTCACCACCCGGGCCGTGGTGGTCTTGCCGTTCGTGCCGGTGATGTGGAGCGTGGGGTACGTGAGCTGGGGATCGTCGAGCAGCTCGGCCAGTGCGGTGATCCGGCTCAGGTCGGGGACCATGCGCTCGGGTTGCCGGGCGTCGAGCTCCGCCAGGGCTTCGGAGAATCGCATCGGGCTCAGCCCGGGGCCAGGACGACGTCCACGGCGAACACGTCGGCCTCCGCCGCCTGGAGCGTGCCGATGTTCCCGGCCTCCCGCAGGTCGTCCTCGGCCAGGGCGAGCGCCCCGAGCCGCTCCGGCGTGTCCCGCACGACCACCACCTCCGCCGGTGTCCGGAGGGAGAGCTTGTTCAGGGCCTTCTCCTTGCGGACCGCGGTGAGGACCTCGGCGGCCACGCGGAACACGTCGGGCTCTCCGGCGGAGGCGGCGGCCAGCTCGTCCCGCCGCGGCCAGGCGGCGTGATGGATCGATCCCGAACGCCACCATGACCAGACCTCCTCGGTGACGTAGGGGAGGAAGGGGGCCAGCATCCGGAGCTGGGCGTCGAGCGCGACGCGCAGGGCCGACACGGCCGAGGAGGCGGCCGCCGGACCTCGGGCGCCGTAGGCGCGCTGCTTCACCAGCTCCAGGAAGTCGTCGCAGAAGCCCCAGAAGAACCGCTCGATGACCTCCAGCGCGCGGGCGTGGTCATAGCCGTCGAACGCCTCGGTGGCCTGCTCCACCACACCTCCGAGAACCGCCAGCATGGCCCGGTCCACCGGCTCGGTCACCGGTCCCTCCTCCGCCTCCATCGACAGCGCGAAGCGTGAGGCGTTCAGCACCTTGATCGCCAGTCGGCGTCCCACCTTCATCTGCTGCTCGTCGAACGTGGCGTCCACCCCGAGCCGCGCGCTGGCCGCCCAGTAGCGGACGGCGTCGGCGCCGTGGTCTTCGAACACCTTCAGCGGCGTGACCACGTTGCCCTTGGACTTGGACATCTTCTTGCGCTCCGGGTCCAGGACGAAGCCGCTGATCGCGGCATCGGTCCAGGGCAGGGACCCGTGCTCGAGCTCGGCCCGGAGCACCGTGTAGAACAGCCAGGTCCGGATGATCTCGTGCGCCTGGGGACGCAGGTCCATGGGGAACACCCGCGAGAACAGGACCGGGTCGTCCTCCCAGTGCCCGGCGATCTGGGGGGTGAGGGACGAGGTGGCCCACGTATCCATGATGTCGGGGTCCCCCACGAATCCGCCGGGCTGCCCGCGTTGCTCCGGCCGGTACCCCGGGGGCGCCTCCTCCTGAGGATCGATCGGGAGCGAGGACTCGTCGGGCACGATGGGATGTTGGTGATCGGGCTCCCCTCGGTCGTCCACCGGGTACCAGACCGGGAACGGCACCCCGTAGAAGCGCTGCCGGCTCATCGCCCAGTCGCTGTTCAGTCCCTCCACCCACGAGGCGAACCTCGCGCCCATGAACCCGGGGTGCCACTCGAGCTCGCGGCCCCGCGCCAAGAGCCGTTCCCGGACCCGCAGGGTGTGCACGAACCACTGGCGGCTGGTGATGATCTCGAGGGGACGCTCGCCCCGCTCGTAGAACTTCACGACCTGGCGCACCGTCTCCGGCTCACCGAGCAGATGGCCCGAGTCCCGCAGGAGCTCCGCGATCCTGCGTCGTGCCTGCTTCGCGGTCAGGCCCTGCAGCTGCTCCTGCGCCCGTCGGGCCGCCTGCACGTCGTTCGATGGCCAACCGCCCTCACCCCACCGAGGCGGGGCGATCGTCCCGTCACGACCGATCACGACCCGGGTGGGCAGGTGCAGGTCCCGCCACCACGTCACGTCGGTCACGTCTCCGAAGGTGCAGATCATCGCGATCCCGGTGCCTTTGTCCGGCTCCGCCAGCTCGTGCGCCACCACCGGCACGGGGACCCCGAACAGCGGCGTGAGCACGGTTGCCCCGAACAGGGCTCGGTAGCGCTCGTCCTCGGGATGGGCCACCAGGGCGACGCAGGCCGGGATCAGCTCGGGGCGGGAGGTCTCGATCTGCACCGTGCCGCCCCCGGGCCGATCGAACGCGACCCGATGGTACAGGCCGTCCTGCTCCCGATCCTCGATCTCGGCCTGGGCGACGGCGGTCTGGAAGTCCACATCCCACATCGTGGGGGCCGCCGCCGTGTAGGCCTCTCGGCGGGACAGCTGGCGAAGGAACGCCCGCTGGGACACCCGCCGAGCATGCTCCCCGATCGTCGTGTAGGTCTGGGACCAGTCCACGGACAGGCCGAGGAGCCGGAAGAGGTGCTCGAAGCTCTTCTCGTCCTCCTGGGTGAGACGGTTGCACACCTCGATGAAGTTGCCTCGAGAGACGGCGACCGGCCGCCCATCGTCGGGACGCTCCAGCGTGGTCAGGTCGAAATCCGGGTCGTAGGGCAAGGAAGGATCGCACCGGATCCCGAAGTAGTTCTGGACACGGCGTTCCGTGGGCAGCCCGTTGTCGTCCCACCCCATGGGGTAGAAGACGTCGAGCCCGCGCATCCGTTCGTACCTGGCCATCAGGTCGGTCTGCGTGTACGACATCACATGGCCGATGTGCAGGGAGCCGCTCGCGGTGGGCGGTGGGGTGTCGATCGCGTACACGCGTCCCCGGTCCTGCGTGCGATCGAAGCGATAGGTCCCGGTGGCCTCCCACCACTCCCCCCACTTGGCCTCCAGGCCCTCGAGGGACGGCTTCTCCGGAACGTCCATGGCGCCGAGTGTACGGGACCCATCCGGTCCCCGATCGACCCCAACGGGACTTGGTCTATGGTTCGGTACGGTCGACCCCAGGCCCGATGTCATGCAGAGGGCAGGCCCGATCGGCGTGATGTTCCGGCCGGGGGATCGTCGCGCTGGAGCACCCGATGAGGGAAGGAGCGACATGGAGCAGGCGGTTCGCGGGGCCCGGCTGAGGCTCGAGGGCGTGGTCAAGACCTACGGCAGCGGCCAGATCGCGGTGCACGCGCTCCGCCACGTCGATCTGGAGGTGTCCTCGGGGGAGTTCGTGGTCCTGCTGGGTCCGAGCGGATCGGGCAAGACCACCCTGCTGAACGTGGTGGGGGGGATCGAGCCACCGACCTCGGGGCGAGTGGTGGTGGACGGCGTCGATCTGAACTCGCTGGACGCCGAAGGACGTACCGTCTACCGCCGCGACCACGTGGGCTTCGTGTTCCAGTTCTTCAACCTGATCCCCACGCTGACGGCCCGGGAGAACGTCGGCTTGATCGCCGAGCTCACCGGCTCGGCCGACGGGGAACGGGTCGACCGCGTGCTGGGCGAGGTTGGGCTCGGGGAGCGGGTGGATCACTTCCCCGGGGCGCTGTCCGGGGGTGAGCAGCAGCGCGTGGCGATCGCCCGGGCGCTGGCCAAGGACCCGCCGCTCCTGCTGTGCGACGAGCCTACCGGCGCGCTCGACCTGGAGACCGGCCGCACGGTCCTGGACCTGCTCCGCCGCCTCAACGCGCAGCGCGGCTGCACCGTGCTGCTGGTGACGCACAACTCGGCCATCGCCGAGATGGCCGATCGGGTGGTCCGGATGCGATCGGGATCGCTCGAGGAGGACCGCAGGAACCCCACCCCGGTGGCGGCGAGGGCCCTGCGGTGGTGAGGCTGCTGCGGGTCAAGCGGCGGCGGGACCTGCGACGGCAGGCAGCGCAGTTCGGCGCCGTGGTCGCCACGCTGTTCCTCGGCGTGGCCCTGTTCGGTGCGACCTCCGATGCCTACCGCAACCTCAACGCGTCCTACCAAATGCTCTACCGTGACCTGCGGTTCGCCGACCTCACCGTGACCGGAGGGCCGGTCGAACGCTTGAGCGGTGAGGCCCGGGCGGCGGGGGCGCTCGCCACGGTGCGCACCGTGGCGGACGTCCCGTTCGAGGTGAACGGCTCGAAGCTGCTGGGCCGCGTGGTGGGGATGCCGGCAGGCGGCCAGCCGTCCGTCGACCGGGTGAACGTCCTCTCGGGCAGCTACCTCGATCCTTCTGAGCCGGCCGGCGTCCTGGTCGAGCAGCACATGGCCTCGCACTTCCACCTGGTCCCCGGCGACACCGTCAGGATCCTCGGCCCCCAGGGGTGGACCGAGGCGCGGGTGCTGGGCGTGGCCGCCTCCCCCGAGTACCTGTGGCCGGCGCGCAGCCGGCAGGAGGTCCTCACCCCGCCGGGCGACTTCGGCGTCCTGTTCGCGCCCCAGGGGCTGGCCCGCGCGGTCGCATCCCCCGACACCCCGACCCAGGTCGCGATCTACGGGGCGAGCCCCTCCTTCCTGTCGACCTGGCAACGACAGGCCCGCACCGGCGGCGCCCTCGACATCCAGACCCGCGCCGAGCAGCCGTCGAACGCCGCTCTCCAGGAAGACGTGAGCGGCTTCGGCGAGCTGGCCCTGCTGTTCCCCATCCTCTTCCTGTCGGCGGCCGCCATGGCCACCTTCGTCCTGCTCGGTCGCTTGGTCCGATCGCAGCGGGCAGAGATCGGCATGCTCACGGCCAACGGGTTCGGCCGACGCGAGATCTTCCGCACGTACCTCGGCTACGGCGTCCTGGCGGGCGCCGTGGGCGGGGTGCTGGGCGCGGCGGCCGGCGTCGCGCTGGGCGGCTGGATCACGCACCTGTACACCTCGGCGATCTCCGTCCCGATCACCGTGGTCCGCGTCACCCCCTCCACGCCGATCATCGGGGTGGGGATCGCGCTGGCCGCGGGGGCGATCGCGGCGACCGCGCCGGCGCTGGCCGCGGCCCGGGTCACGCCGGCCGAGGCGATGGGCGGGATCTCCCCGGCCGCCTCGGGCGGACGGAGCCTGGTGGAGCGTCTGGTCCCGCCCCTCCGGCGGCTCCCCACCCGCTGGAAGCTCGCGATCAGGGACATCGGCCGGAGTCGGCGGCGGACGATCTCGACCATGGTGGGGGTGATCCTCGCCCTGGTCCTCG
Source organism: Actinomycetota bacterium (assembly GCA_035643355.1). Taxonomy (GTDB): domain Bacteria; phylum Actinomycetota; class UBA4738; order UBA4738; family HRBIN12; genus DASQQQ01. The sequence continues at coordinate 10,286 of DASQQQ010000011.1, forward strand.
TGCTGGTCTCGTGGGGGATGCTCGACACCACCGACATCCTCCTGTCCCGGCAGTTCGACGTGGTGCAGCGTCAAGATGCCCAGCTCTACTTCTCCGGCGGCACCGCATCCAACACCGAGCTCAGGGCCATGAAGGGGGTCCCGGGGGTGGCGGCCGTCGAGGCCGCCGGCGAGATGCCGGTCTCGATCTCCTATGACGACCGTAGCTACGCGACCACCCTCCTGGCCATGCAGCCGGGCACGTCCATGCACACCTTCCTGCTCACCGGGGGCGGCCGGGGCCGCCTCTCGGGCGACGGGATCCTCGCGGGGAGCGCCCTGGAGACCCAGCTCGGGGTTCACGTTGGAGACGTGGTGCGGCTGAACTCGCCCGCCCTGAGCTCGCTCATCGAGCTGCCGATCGCCGGGTTCGTCCAGGAGCCGTTGGGGACCTTCGCGTACGCTCCCCTTCCGGCGATCGAGCGCACGACCCATCGGACGCTGGCGAACACGGCCCTGGTGCGCTTCTCGGCCGGGGCCAACTCGAAGGCGACGTTGGACCGACTCCGCGCCCTGCCGTCCGTCGCCGCGGTCGTGGACTCGAGGGGCCTGGTCTCGGCCGCCGGGTCCCTGATGGGGCTGTTCTACGTCTTCGTGGGGATCATGCTCCTGTTCGGCGCCGTCATGTCCTTCGCGCTGATGTTCAACACGATGTCGGCGAACGTGGCCGAGCGCTCCACCGAGATGGCCACCCTGCGCGCCTCCGGCGTTGGGCGCAGGACGATCTCGGGCATCCTGACGCGGGAGAACCTGGTGGTGACCGCGCTGGGCATCGTGCCGGGGCTGGTGATCGGCTACTGGCTCTCGGCGGTGTTCATGTCGTCGTTCAGCAGCGACCTGTTCTCCTTCGCCCTGCAGATGCGATCCACGACCCTGCTCGCCTCCGCCCTGGCCATGGTCCTGGTCGCCCTGGTCTCCCAGTGGCCAGGCGTCCGGGCGGTGGGAAGGCTCGACGTGGCCACGGTGGTGCGGGAACGGTCGGTGTGAGCGCGGTCGCGCCCTCCTGACCCGGGCGGCCCATCTCTCTACACTCGCCCCATGCCCTCGTGTGCCCGGTGCGGATCCCAGAACGATCCCGCCGCCCGGTTCTGTGCGGCGTGCGGTGCGCCGCTCGCCTCGGCCTGCTCGGCGTGCGGGGCCACCCTTCCTCCCGACGCTCGGTTCTGTCCGGCCTGCGGGCATCCGGTGTCCGGGACCCCCGCGCCGCCCCCGGGGCAGGAGCGGAAGCTGGTGACGATCCTGTTCGCGGACGTCACCGGGTCCACGAGCATCGGCGAACGGCTGGATCCCGAACGTCTGCGAGAGGTGATGGACGCCTACTTCGCCGCGATGCGGGAGGAGATCGAGGCCGAGGGGGGGACGGTCGAGAAGTTCATCGGGGACGTGGTCATGGCCGTGTTCGGGGTCCCGGTCGCCCACGAGGACGACGCCGCCCGGGCCCTGCGAGCGGGCCTGCGGATGCAGCGTCGCCTGCCCGAGCTCAACGCGCAGCTCCAGGCGGATCACGAGGTGAGCCTGCAGATCCGGATCGGTGTGCACACCGGAGAGGTCCTGGCGACCACGGAACCCCGACCCGACGAGCCGATGGCCACGGGCGATGCCGTCAACGCGGCCTCCCGCCTCCAGTCGGCCGCCCGGCCCGGGGAGGTGCTCGCATCCGAGCGCACGATCCGCTCGATCCGCGGCTTCCGCACGGAGGACGCCGGTCGGCTGGAACTGAAGGGGAAGTCCGAACCGGTCCATGCGTTCCGCGTACTCGAGGAGACGCCGGCGGCCCCCGAGCGCGGTGTGGCGGGGCTGCACGCGCCGATGGTCGGACGGGAAGAGGAGCTCGAGCTGCTGCGGAGCCTGTTCGGCCGGGTGGCTCGCGAACGCCGGCCCCACCTGGTCACCCTCTACGGCGATGCCGGCGTGGGCAAGAGCCGGCTCACGCGGGAGTTCCTGGAGACCTTGGACGGTCGGGCCCAGGTGGTGCGGGGGCGCTGCCCACCCTACGGCGAGGGGGTGACGTTCTGGCCGCTCGCGGAGATCCTGAAGGCGCGGGCCGGGTTCTTGGACACCGATCCGCCGGAGGTGGCCCTGGAACGGATCCGATCGGCCGGCAGGGCGCTGCTCGACGAGCAGGTCACCACGGACCCGGCACGGAGCACGGCGGCGCTGGCCTTCACCGTCGGGGCGGAGGACCCCGACTACCCGTTCAGCCGGATGGATCCCAAGGACGTGCGGGCGCAGGTGCACGCCTCCTGGCGCTCCTTCTTCTCGGCGCTGGCTCAGGAGCGCCCCGTCGTCGTCGTGATCGAAGACATCCACTGGGCCGATCCCGCCCTCCTGGACCTGCTGGAGCACCTCTCCGAACGTGCCCAGGGACCGCTCCTGTTCGTCTGTCCTTCCCGCCCCGAGCTCACCTCGCATCGTCCCGGATGGGGGGGCGGCCGCCGCAACCACTCGTCAGTGGCCCTGGACCCGCTGACGCCCGATCAGTCCGACCGGCTGGTGGGGTTCCTCCTCGCCGTCGACGACCTCTCTCCCACCGTCCGGCGCCGGATCCTGGAGCGGGCCGAGGGCAACCCGTTCTTCCTGGAGGAGATCGTCCGTCACCTGATCGACGAGGGTTTCCTGGTCCGTGACGGGGGCCGCTGGCGCACGGCGCCCGGGATCGACGACGTGGAGATCCCCGACACGGTGCAGCGCGTGCTGGCGGCCCGGATCGACCTGCTGTCTGCGGAGCACAAGCGGGTCCTGCAGGCTGCGGCCGTGGTGGGACGGATCTTCTGGCCCGGCCCGCTCGAGGAGCTGGTGAGCGGCGCGGACATCACCGAGACCCTGACCGCGCTCGAGGCCCGCGAGCTCATCCTTTCCCGGCTGAGCTCCTCGATCGCCGGCGCGCCGGAGTTCATGTTCAAGCACATCCTCACCCGGGATGTCGCCTACGAGAGCCTCCCCCGCCGAGAACGGTCCCCCGCCCACGCGGCCATCGCCGGCTGGATCGAGCGCACGGCCGGGCCGCGAGCCCGGGAGTTCGCGGAGCTCCTCGCCTACCACTACGCGACCGCTGTGACCGGATCCTCGAACCCCGTCGACGAGGAGCTGCGCCGGAGGGCGTTCGAGCATCTGGTCACCGCCTCGGCCCAGGCCCGTGGACGGCAGGTGCTGAAGAAGGCCGAGCGGTTCGCGGAGCAGGCCCTCGCGCTGGCTCGAGACGACGCCGAGCGGGCCACGGCCCTGGAGGCCCTGGGGGACGCCTGCTTCGCCGGGTATCAGGGCGACCTGGGCTGGCGGTACTTCGGGGACGCGGTGCGGGCTCGGGAGGCCGCGGCCGTGGGTCACCCCGACCGCAAGCTCGCCTACCTCTGTGCCCGCGCGGCGGAGTTCCCGACCAGGTGGCCCGGTTCGATGCGCCAGATCCCGGGGCCGGAGCAGGTCGAGCCGCTGCTGGACCTCGGGATGCGGCACGTACCGCAGGGCGACAGCGAGGAACGGGCCAGGCTCCAGGCGTGCCGCGCGAGCTGGCCCTTCGCCTTCCCTCAGCTGGAGCTGAGCCGCGAGGAGGGACTCGGGTGCGAACGGGCCGGCATGGAGGCGGCCGAGATGGCGCTTCGACTGGCCCGACCCGATATCGCCTCCGGGGCCTTCGATGCCGCGGCCGGCTTCGCCATCTCGCTCGGATCCTACCGGCGCGCCCTCGACATCGAGGAGCGGCGGCTGGAGCTCTCCGAGGGGATCGGCGACTTCGAGCTCGGCGACCTGTACGCGATGCTGGCCTGGGGCAACTACGAGCTCGGGGCCTACGAGCGGGGCTTGCGGATGGCGGATCAGGGACTGACGCTGATCGGGGGGCGGGAGCCCACGGTCGGGGTCCACCTGATCGGCTGGCGCGCCGCGTTGCGGGCTCGACTGGGCGATTGGGACGGGGCGACGGCCGACCTGGGGGAGGTCCGTTCGCTGCTCGACGATCGGCGGGACGATCCACCGTACTTCGCCTCGCACGCCTACGCCGTCGCGGCGACGATCTTCGAGCGCCGCGGCGAGTCGGTGGAGAGCGACCGGTTGACCGGGCTGCTGCTCCCCCTCGCGGGCCACTTCTCCGCCCGCCTGTTCGGCTGGCTGGTGATCCTGCTGGTCGAGCGGGGCGACCTGGAGAAGGCCGGCGAGCTGATGGAGGTTCTGCCTCCCAGCTGGCGGGTCCACGCGGCCACGGTCTTCGAGGCCCGGTGCGAGCTCGTGGCCGCCGCTGGTCGATGGGGCGAGGTTCCCGAGCTGCTGGTCCAGGCCCGGGCGTACGCGGATGCGTCCGGCTCGCGGTCGCTGCCGGCGTTCGCAGATCGTTTGGAGGGGCGCCTGACCCTGGCGACCGGGGAAGCCTCCGAGGCCGCGCGGCTCCTCTCGCGGACGGTGGACGACTTCCGTGACCTGCAGACCCCGTACGAAGAAGCCGTCACCCGGATGGACCTGGCTCGTTCTCTGATGCTGTCCGGACGGCGCGAGGATGCCCTGCTCACCCTGGATCGGGCCCAGGCGACCCTCGAGGATCTGGGGGCCGCGAAGAGGTTGGTGAGCGTCCGCGACCTCCGGGCGGAGGCCTAGGCGCGGGGTCGCTGCTCGTTCGGTTCGACGGCGCGAGGAAGCCCGTTCCTCAGGCGCTGCGCTCCTTGCGCACACGCGGCTCCTGCCGAGGCACGAGCGTGGGGTTCACCCCGGAACGGACGACGTCGTGGTCGATCACGCACTTCGCGACGCCCTCGGTGGACGGCAGCTCGTACATGACGTTCAGCAGGACCTCTTCCATGATCGCCCGCAGGCCGCGCGCCCCGGTGCCGCGGAGGATCGCCTGGTCCGCGATGGCCTGGAGGGCGTCGTCCGCGAACTCGAGATCCACGCCGTCGAACTCGAAGAAGCGGCGGTACTGCTTCACCAGGGCGTTGCGCGGCTTGGTGAGGATGTCCACGAGGGCCTGCTTGTCGAGGTTGTGGACGTTCGTGAGCACGGGGAGCCGTCCCACGAACTCGGGGATCAACCCGAACTTCAACAGGTCTTCGGGCAGGACCCGGCCGAGGATCACGCCGAGGTCCTTCTCGTCCACGCGCCGGACGTCCGCGCCGAAGCCCACGCCGCGGCTACCCACACGGCTCTCGATGATCTTCTCCAGGCCCGCGAACGCACCACCGCAGATGAACAGGATGTTCGTGGTGTCGATCTGGATGAACTCCTGGTGCGGGTGCTTGCGTCCGCCCTGAGGCGGAACCGACGCGGTCGTGCCTTCCAGGATCTTGAGCAGCGCTTGCTGCACGCCCTCCCCCGAGACGTCCCGGGTGATCGATGGGTTCTCGGACTTGCGGGCGATCTTGTCGACCTCGTCGATGTAGATGATCCCGGTCTCGGCCTTCTTCACGTCGTAGTCGGCGGCCTGGATCAGCTTCAACAGGATGTTCTCCACGTCCTCGCCCACGTAGCCGGCCTCGGTGAGGGCGGTCGCGTCCGCGATGGCGAAGGGCACGTTCAGCATCTTGGCAAGGGTCTGAGCCAGCAGCGTCTTGCCGCACCCGGTGGGGCCGAGGATCAGGATGTTGGACTTCTGGAGCTCGACCTCGCCGTCCTTGGCCCCGACCTGGATCCGCTTGTAGTGGTTGTACACGGCCACCGACAGGACCTTCTTGGCCTGTTCCTGGCCTATCACGTAGTCGTCGAGGAAGGCGTAGATCTCCTGGGGCTTGGGGAGCTCATCCAGCTTCAGCTCGGAGGTCTCGGAGAGCTCCTCCTCGATGATCTCGTTGCACAGGTCGATGCACTCGTCGCAGATGTAGACGCCGGGACCGGCGATGAGCTTCTTCACCTGCTTCTGACTCTTCCCGCAGAACGAGCACTTCAGCAGGTCCGAGTCACCGAGTCGACCCATCGTGCCCCCGAGCCCCCTATCCGAACCGGGTCGGCCGAGCGGCACCCGGCCAACGTTCGTCTGCCTGCGTGATTCTATGACCCTCCGGCGGCCGCCGCTGCGAGTTCCGGATGCGCCTTCCGGCTGGAGATGACCTCATCCACCACACCGTACTCCACCGCTTCCTCGGCCGTCAGGATGTAATCCCGATCCGTGTCCTTGGCCACCTTGTCCAGAGACTGCCCGGTGTGCTTCGCGATCAGCTCCTCCAGGAGCTTGCGGTACCGGGTGATCTCCTTGGCCTGGATCTCGATGTCGACGGCCTGTCCCTGGGCCCCGCCGTGCGGCTGGTGCAGCAGCACGCGAGAGTGCGGAAGCGCGTAGCGCTTGCCCTTGGTGCCGGCCAGCAGCAGCACCGCGGCCGCGGACGCGGCCTGCCCCATCACGATGGTGGACACGTCCGGCTTGATGTACTGCATCGTGTCGTAGATCGCGAACAGCGCCGTGATGTCGCCACCCGGCGAGTTGATGTACAGGTTGATGTCCTTCTCGGGATCCTCGCTCTCCAGGTGCAGCAGCTGCGCCATGATGAGGTTCCCGACGTTGTCGTCGATGGGGGTCCCCAGGAAGACGATGCGCTCCTTCAGCAGGCGCGAGTAGATGTCGAACGAGCGCTCCCCGCGGCTGGTCTGCTCCACGACGACGGGAACGAGGTAGTTCGTGAGTTCGCTCATGTCCCTTCCTCCGCTGGTTCCTGCTAGGGAGGCTCGGATGCTTCCTCGGCCTCGGCCTCGGCCGGCGTCGATGCGCGGCCCTCGCCTTCGGATGTGATCTCGGCCTGCTCGACGAGAAGGTCGAGTGCCTTCGACCGGATGATATCACTGGCCAGTGCTACGACCTGACCGCTCGCTTCCAGGGTCTTGGCCACCTCCTTGGGCTCCCGCCCCAGGGCCGTTGCGAGGGAAGCGACCTCGCGCCCGAGCTCCTCGGCGGTGACCTCCAGCTCCTCGTTCCGGGCCACGGACTCGAGCACCAGGTCGGCCTTGATGGCTCGCAGCGCGTGGGCCCGTGCATCGGAGCGGAACCGCAGCTCGTCGAACCCCTGCGCCTCGAGCAGCTGCTCCAGCCTCATCCCGGCGCGCTCGGCTCGCTCGCGCGCGTGCTGCACCCGGTGCTCGGTCTCCTCGTCGACCAGGGTGTCCGGCAGGTCCAGGTCCAACGAATCCACCAGCTTCTGCAAGACCAGGTCACGGACCTCCGCGTCGGCGTTCCGCTCCTTGTTCACCGCGATCTGCTCCCGCAGGCTCTCCTTGAGCTCGTCGAGGGTGTCGAACTCGGAGGCCGTCTTGGCGAACGCGTCGTCGGCCGCAGGGAGCTTCTTGCCCTTCACCTCCTTGACCAGGACCTGGAACGAGACCTCCTGGCCCGAGCGCTCGCCGAACCGCTCGTCGAGCACGGCGTTGAAGCGGAGGATCTCCCCCGCCCGCTTGCCCTCCAGCTCCTCGTCGAGCTTGCCGGTGAACCCCTCGGACCCCACCTCGTACAGGTAGTCCGGCCGGGTGGCCTCGGGCACCTCCTGGTCGTGGATGGTGGCCCGCAGGTCGATCACGACGTAGTCGCCCTTCCGTGCCGGATGCGCGGCCGTCTCCAGCTCCGCGAACCGCTCCCGGAGCCCGTCGATCATCTCGTCGACCTCTGACTCGGCCACCTCGGTGGATGGACGCCGGACCTCGAGCCCCTTGTAGTCGCGCTCCTCGAGCTTCAGCCGGGGCCGCACCTCCATGGTTGCGGTGAAGATCAGGGGCTTGCCCTCCTCCACCTGCTCCAGGGAGATGTCGGGCTCGGAGATGGGCGCCAGGTCGTTGTCGCGGACCGCCTCGCGGTAGTAGCTCGGGACCGTCTCCTCCAGGAACTCGCTGAGCACGGTGTCGCGCCCGATCTGGGTGTCGATGATCCGCCGGGGCACCTTCCCCTTGCGGAAACCGGGCACCCTGACCTGCTGCGCGACCCGCCGGTACGTGCGGTCCAGGTCCTTGCCCAGGCGTTCGGCGGGGATCTCGACCGTGAGCTTGACGATGTGCTTGTCGGTCTCTTCGACGGTGGTCTGCATCGGGACTCGAAGGGTAACGGAAATCGGTGCGCCTGCTGCCTCCGGCGGCCCAGCCACCGGGGGCTCGGGTACCGTGGAGCGGTGCTGGAGGAGGAGCTTGCCTTCGCGCGCCAGGTGGCCGACGAGGCGGACCGGATCGCCCTGTCCTTCTTCGGCTCGGACCCGGCGGTGCGCCTGAAGCCCGACCGGACCCCGGTGACCGAGGCCGACGAGCGGATCGAGGCGATGGTGCGCGCACGTCTGGCGCAGCGGTTCCCGCAGGACGCGATCCTGGGTGAGGAAGAGGGATCTCTGGGTACCGGCGACCGGCGCTGGGTCC
>DASQQQ010000012.1:0-3715 GCA_035643355.1 Actinomycetota bacterium
CGGGCGGATCTGGCCAAGATCATCGACATGTTCGAGAGCCACACCTCGGACAGCGGCTCGCACACCGGACGCTGGGTCCTGTTCCTGATGGCGGCCGGGGGCGCGGCCTATTACGCCTGGAGCAAGGTCGCCGGCGGAGACGGCTCGATGCTGGGTCAGCAGGCGTCCGACACCGTGACCGGGGTCCGGTCCGGCACATCCGGCGCCGCGGCGTAGCGTCCCCTCGGAGGTCCGCCGGCCGCGACTATGCTGCCGGGCATGGCCCTGTATCGGCTCGTGGATCCGGAGCCGGACCGGCCCCTGCGGTCGCCGGCGCTCGTGGCCGCGTTCGACGGCTGGGTGGACGCGGCCGGCGCCTCCACCGCCGCCGCTTCACACATCGCGCAGGGTGCGCGCCAGCTGGCCGCGTTCGATCCGGACGCGCTCTACGACTACCGGGCTCGGCGCCCGGTGCTCGACATCGTCGACGGCGTGCCCACGAAGCTCGCATGGTCCGAGCTGTCGATGCGCTGGTCGGCCGAGGAGCACCGGGACCTCCTGATCCTGTCCGGCCCCGAACCCGACTTCCGGTGGCGCGAGCTGGCCGGAGACGTGCTGGAGCTCTGCCGACGGTTCGGGGTGACCCGATGGGTGAGCCTGGGATCCATCCCGGCCGCCCTGCCCCACACGCGACCGGTGCCCGTCATGGCCACCGCCTCGCGGCCGGGCCTCCTGCAACACGGCGAGCAGCAGGGTCCACCGGGACTGCTCCGGGTGCCCTCGGCCATGCTCTCGACCCTGGAGATCGCGGTGTCGGCGGGCGGCCTCCCGGCGGTGGGGTACTTCGCTCAGGTCCCCCACTACGTGTCCGGTCCCTACGCCGCCGGCTCGATCGCGCTCCTCGACCACCTGAGCCGACACCTGGAGGTGGAGATCCCCCTGGGCCAGCTGCCGGACGAGGCCATGGCCCAGCGGGAGCGCTTGGACGACGCCATCGGCCAGGACTCGGACTCGAAGAGCTACATCGAGCGGCTGGAGGCGCTCGCCGACGAGGAGCGCCTGCCCACCGGGGACGATCTGGCCGCCGAGGTCGAGCGATTCCTGCGTGATGCCGGACGCGGCGAGAGCGGTCCAGGGTCGGGTCCCACCGGCCCGCTGCCCAGCTGAGCCGCCCGACGACGTTCGGCCCCATCCGTCGGGGACGTTGGGCCCTGACCGGCCGCCGTCCGTCGAGCCACCGTGAGCCCGAGGAGGGACGACGATGCGCTGGCGCGACGAGTACCTCGGATACCTGGCCGTGATCGTGGGGTTCGGAGCGGTGGTGCTCTGGGCCGAGGAGGTGAACCCCAGCGTGGTGGCCGCCCTGGCGGTGGCGGCCGCGCTGCTGTTCCTGGTGATGCTGGCGAACATCGCCCGCACCGGCGAAGTGCTGCTGGTGGGCGACCGACGGGACGCCCCGGTCCAGCTGATGGAGGAGATCCTGGACGAGGCCGGCTACGAGGTCCGGCGCTGCCAGGGTCCCGACGTGCGTTCCTGCCCGGTCGACGTGGGTGACCCCTGCCCCGTGCACTGCCGGGCCCTGGCCGCGGTGGTGGTCGGCTGGTCTGGCGGCGCCGGGGTTCGGGCCCCGTGCGGACGAGCGCTCCATGTCCCCGCCCTGGTGGTGGAGGAGGACACCGCGGCCGAGCCGCAGATCACCACGGTGATCGACGAGGGATGGGAGCGCCGCGGCTACGTAGGCTGGGAGCGGGGACCCGAGGCGGTCGTGGGGACGCTCGACCGCATCCTGACGGCGTAAGCTCGCACACGCGCCGCGACGGTCGCGCCGGGCCTTCCACTACCATGCCCGCATGCCGACCGACACCACCCCACCCAGCGAACGTACGCGGGTCCGCCGGCACCCCGATCGGGCGGCCTACGATCGGGCGACGATCGACGCCATCCTGGATGAGGCGCTGTTCTGCCACGTGGGGTACGTGGACGGGCAGGGCCGGCCCAGGGTGATCCCCACGATCCACGGGCGGGTCGGGGATACCCTGTACATCCACGGTTCGAACGCCAGCCGCACCCTCCGCGCCCTCAGGGACGGCGTCGACGTCTGCGTGGTCGCCACCCTCCTGGACGGGCTCGTGCTGGCCCGGTCGGCGTTCAACCACTCGATGAACTACCGGTCGGTGATCGTCTACGGGGTGGCTCGAGAGGTCACCGACCCCAACGAGAAGTGGATGGCCCAGAAAGCCCTGGTCGATCACGTCTGCTCGGGGCGCTCCGATCAGGCCCGGATGCCGAACCAGCGCGAGCTCGACCAGACCACGCTCCTCGCGATCGGCATGGCCGAGGCCTCCGCCAAGGTGCGGACAGGCCCGCCGAAGGACGACGAGGACGACTTCGACCTGCCGATCTGGGCGGGCGTGCTGCCCCTGCGCCTCGAGCCCCGAGGGCCGGAGCCGGACCCTGCCCTGGCGACCGACCTGGATGCTCCTCCCAACGTGACCGGCTACCGACGGCCGGGCCGCTGATGCAGCTCGACCCGTAAGCTGGTCCCCCTGTGAACCAACCCTCGCTCCGCCAGAACGTCCGAGCGCTGCCTCGTGCCGCGTGGGTCCTGTTCGCCGGCACGTTCGTCAACCGCTTCGGCACCTTCATCATCCCGTTCCTGACCCTGTACATCACGGCCCGCGGGTATTCGGCCCCCCAGGCCGGTCTGGGGGTGGCGGCCTACGGGCTCGGCGCGGTGGGCGCCCAAGGCTTCGGCGGCGTGCTGGCCGACCGTCTGGGCCGACGGAACACGATCGCTCTCTCCATGTTCACTGGCGCGGTGCTGGCCTTCCTCCTGCCCGAGGTCCGCGGTCTGCCCGTGATCCTGCTCGTGGTCATGCTGCTCGGGATGTTCGGCGAGATCTACCGGCCGGCGTCCGCGGCCCTCATCGCCGACCTGGTGCCCATGGAGCGGCGGGTGACCGCGTTCACCTTCATGCGCCTCGCCGTGAACGCGGGCTTCGCCTTCGGGTTGGCGGCGGGAGGAGCGCTGGCCGACCGATCGTTCACCCTCCTGTTCTGGGCGGATGCCGCAACCTCGGCCGTCTTCGGCGCGATCGCGCTGACCGCGCTGCCCGAGGGCGTCCGCACGTCTCGCCACGAGGAACGCCGCCACGCATCGAGCGCGATACGCGCGATCACGGCCGACCGAGGGTTCCTGCTGTTCCTGGCGGGCGTGTTCGCGATCGCCGTGATCTACATGCAGAACGCCACCACCTTCGCCTTGCAGGTCCGCCGTCTGGGCTTCTCGAACACGACGTACGGGTTGCTCCTGTCCCTGAACGGCGGCCTGATCCTGTTCCTGGAGCTGCTGGTGACGTCCTGGACCCAGCGCCGCGATCGGATCCGGATGGTGGCGCTGGGCGCCGCACTGATCGGGCTAGGGTTCGGCACGCTCGTGGTCGCCCACTCGATCCTCGCGCTCGTGGGCATGACGCTGATCTTCACGATGGGCGAGATGATCGAGTCGCCGAACGCCTCTGCCTTCGTCGCCGACCGCTCCCCGCGGCACACGCGGGGCCGGTACCAGGCGGCGTTCGGGACCATGTTCGCGGTGGCCGCCATCGTGGGACCCATCGCCGGCACGAGCGCGTTCCACGCCGATCCGAACGCCGTGTGGATGGGCTGCGCGGTGCTCGGCCTGATCGCCGCCGTCCTGGCCCTGTCGGTGAACCGCCGTCCGGCTCCCGACCTGGAG
>DASQQQ010000013.1:0-11124 GCA_035643355.1 Actinomycetota bacterium
GCTCGCTCCCCCCCGCCGGGGGTAACCATGGCGCCGTCGGTGAACAGGTGCGCCAGCAGGATCGAGATCCGCCCCGGGGTGAAGCCGGAGGCCATCGCCGCGAGCAGGTTGCCCATGCCCTCGGCGTACGAGGTGTACCAGGACTCGCCGGCTCGGAACAGCTCGGCCGCATCGCCGAACCGCCGCTCCGGGACGAACGGGACGCAGGCCACCTCGGCCACGGTGGCGCCGTCGCGCGAGGGCACCTCGACGATCCCGCCGGCATCGGGGGGGGCCACCCGCGCCGCCACGTGCACACCGATCGGGCGCAGCAGCTTGCCGAGCGCCTCCAGCCGTAACGCCGAGTCGTGGTTGCCGGGGACGGCGACCACCCGGATCCCGGCCTCGTGCAGCCGGATCAACGCCTCGAAGACGATGGCGTCCGCCTCCGGCGAGGCCGAGCGGTGCTCGTAGATGTCCCCGGCCAGCAGCATGCAGTCCACCGCCTCATCGACGGCGATCGCCACCACCTCGTCGAGGACCTCGGCGAACTCGTCCGATCGCGACCGCCCCCGGATGGCCCGGCCCACGTGCCAGTCGCCCGTGTGGAGGAACCGCACCCTCACTCCCCCTCGAACCGCCGGAACACCGCGGCGGCATCGGTCGGCGCCGCCTCGTCGGCCCGGGTGGCCCAGGAGGGGAAGGGGAACCGGATCTGCAGGGGCACCGGGATATGCGGCTGCTGCAGGATCATCGAGCCGGGCTTCAGGATCGAGGCGCGTGAGCGCGTCACGGCCGGCAGGAACCCGTACTCGCTGCGCTGAGCCTCGGCCGAGTCCAGGCGTCCCACCACCCGGAAGGCCGAGTTCGCGATGATCCGCCGCTCCACCTCGCTGGCGGTCTGCTCGGCGCCCACCAGGATCATGCCCAGCGAGCGCCCGCGCTCGGCCACGTCGAGCAGGACCTCCTTGATGGGGCTCCAACCCTCGCGCGGCGCGTAGCGGTTCAGCTCGTCCAGGACCAGGAAGGCCAGCGGCTCTCGACGACCCATCCGCTCCTTGTGCTCGAACAGGCGCTTGATCATCACGCCGGTCACGAAGCGCTTGGCCCGGTCGTGGAGGCTGTGGATGTCGATCACGGTGACCTGGTTCGCCTCCCAGTCGATCCGGTGGGCCGAGGCATCCTCGGCATCCCGGCCCCAGATCAAGTGCCCCATCCGGAATCGAGCCGCGTCCAAGCGGCGGATGAACGCCGCTACCGTGGCGTCGGAGACGCGCCCCCGCCACGACGAGCCGTCCGCGTCCACCTCCTGCGTGATGATCTGGCAGAGCTGGGGGAGATCGTGCACCGGGTAGCCGCCGAAGGTGACGGTGGCGTCGTGCTCGGGATCGTCATCGCACTCCCGGTCCAGCGCGGCCTCCACCCGGGCCACCAGGTCCGCGATCTGGGAGCGCTCGTCCTCGGCCTCGGCGAACATGAACCGCAGGAACTTCTCCCGGACGAACTCGCGGATCGTCCAGTAGTAGGCGGCCACGCCCTCCGAGCGACCTTCCACGTGCGGGATCGCCTTGTCTCCGGCGTCGGGGCGCACCGGCGCCCACAGCCCGACGCTCTCGAACGGCCCGGCCGGCAGCCCCAGCCGCTGGTAGTCCTCACGGTCGCCGTCGGTCAGGCGCACGTTCGGGGTGTCGAGCCACATCAGGTCCTCGCCCTTCACGTTGAACACGATGCCCTTGGTGTTCGCGGCGTACCGCCCCAGCACGTCAGAGTGGAACAGCGCATAGAGCAGGAACAGCGCGTACGTGGTCTTCGTGGCCACCCCGGAGATGCCGGAGATGTTCACGTGCGCGCCCCGCGACCCGTCCAGGAAGTCCAGGTCCAGGAACACCGGCTCGCCGTCCCGGGTCAGCCCGGCCCCCACCCGGCGCTCCATCTGGTCGAAGTACAGGGCCTCGTCGCGGTCCTTGCCCCGGGCCCGGTAGGCGGGCAGCCCGGGCATCGGCGGGACGAAGATCTCGGGCTCGAACCGCGTGGCCACCACCTGCGCCGCGACCGCCGTGTCCACCGGGAGCACCCCCCGGTCCACCAGGAACACGTCGGTGTCGAACTGCGCCCCCTCGTGGCGGGCCCGCACGTCCTGCACGATCCCGGCGATCCGCAGCGCTCCCCGGCCCGGCACCTGCGTGTCCACCACGACAGCGTCGTCCAGTTGGAGGTAGGCATCGGGGGCCACACCCACCCAGAAGGTGAGCGGGGTGGCGTCCTCTGTCCCCAGCACCATCCCGACCTGTTCGCTGACCTCATCCACCGCCGGTCCCCCATCCTGTCACCACGGCCATCAACGCTCGCCGGATCAGCCCCCGGTGACCCATCCGGTGCTGGAGCCAGGACTCGAGCGCGGCGACCGGGGCGAGGTTCTGTGGGTAGCGCGGGTCGCTCGGCCGGCCGGAGAACGCCGGCAGCAGCGCGGACACCCGATCGGCCAGCGCGACCGCGGCGTCCAGGCCGATCCCGGCCCGCACCTCGCAGCGCACGACGCCCGCGTGGTCGTGCCAGGCTGGGCGCAGCGGCACGAGCCGCGCGTACCACGCGTAGCGCTCGACCGGCTGGTCGGGGTCGGCCAGCCCGAACAAGGGCGTGCGCTCTCCGGGCCCGAGCCGGGCCACGAGGTGCTCCTGTTCCGGCTCGAGGTACTCGCGGGACCAGCGCTTGACCACGCCCACCACCGGGCTCTCGGTGGGCTGCTGCGACGTCCACCGCCCGTCGGCGAGCACCAGCTCCCCCTCGGTGGCCGCGACGCCGATGGCCAGCGTGCTCTCCGCTCGGCGCATCTCCCTCTGGAGGCGGTGCAGGGGCTCGTCGGCCTCCGAGCCCGAATCGCTCACCGGGCGATACGCGAGCGACATGCCGCCGACCGCCACCCGGACCTCGTCGGGCTGGAGCCCGCCCCCCACCACGACAGCCCGGTCCACCTGGTGGTCGGCGAAGACCGCCGGTCCGTCCGAGCGGACCGCGCCGACCGCATAGGTACCGAAGAGCCCGAAGGCTCGGCGACCGCCGTCCTCGGCCAGCAGCCGGAGCTCGACCCGTCGGACGCCGTCGACGAACCACACGGGTCCTTGCTCCCTCGGACGTGGTCGGCGGGGGGCACACCAGTCCTCCGTCTCCACGAACGGCTCCGCCCGAGCGGGCGGTTCGTCCGGCGCCGCTTCGAACCCCATGCCGTGATCCGGCGTCCAGGGATCGGCCCGCAGGGCAAGCATGGCTCGAAGCTTAGCGACCGCGTCGGACGGGCCCAAGCACGCCTTCAGCCATCGGCACAGGCAGCGCCTCGGCCCCCTATCCCCCATCCGGGGGACTTCACCAGACCGCCCACGCCTGCCGATACAGGGGAGAAGTGACGACCTTCTCCGGGACGGACGCGGCAGCGGCATGGGATGGGGCACCTCGGGCTGCGGGTGCGGTGACCGACCCGCCTCTTCGCCTCGTCGGCATCCCTCCCGGATCGGAACAGGCCGCACGATCGGGCGAACCACCCCGTCAACGAAGCTCGCTTCGGCGTCGCAGCACCGACCGATGACGGCCGTATGGCGCTGAGGGCGAACGAACGGACGGAGCGGGAGCCGGCGCCGGACACGACCGGCGGCGGGCCCCCCGCGCCGCAGGCTGGACCCGCGGCTCCCGCTCCTCCGACCCGGGCCCCCACCACGCCGAGCGGTGGGCTCGCGATCGATCCCGAGGACCCGAGGCTCCTGCTGCGCCACCTGGCCTCCCGGGGCGGGGAGGAGGGGTAGCTAGGCGGCGCCGAGCGTCTTCATGATCTGGCGGGCGATCACGACGCGTTGGATCTGGTTGGTGCCCTCGTAGATCTGGGTGATCTTCGCGTCGCGCATGAACCGCTCGGCCGTGTAGTCACGCATGTACCCGTAGCCGCCCAGGACCTGGACCGCGTCGGTGGTCACCGCCATCGCGGCGTCCGAGGCGAAGCACTTCGCGATCGACGAGAAGTAGGGCATCCGGGGATCGTCCGCGTCGCACAGGGTGAGCGCCTTGTACACCAGCATCCGCGAGGCCTCCAGACGCATCGCCATGTCGGCGAGCATGAACTGCACACCCTCGAACTCGGCGATGGCCTTTCCGAACTGGTGGCGCTCGGCCGCGTGGTGGGAGGCGATCTCGAAGGCACCCTGGGCGATACCCAGGGCCTGTGCCGCGATGGCCGGCCGGGAGTGGTCCAGGGTCTTCATCGCGTAGGCGAACCCCCGGCCCTCTTCGCCGATCATCCGGTCGGCTGGGATCCGGCAGCCGTCCATGATCACCTCGGCCGTGGGCGAGCCCCGGATCCCCATCTTGGCCTCCTTGCGGCCGAACGAGACGCCGGGGTCGTCGCGCATCACCAGGAACGCCGAAACGCCCTTCGAGCGCAGGGACGGATCGGACGTGGCGAACACGACGTAGGCGTGGGACACCCCGGCTCCGGTGATGAACCGCTTCGTCCCGTCCAGGATGAACGTGTCCCCTTCGCGACGGTACCGGGTGGTCATCGAGCCGGGATCCGACCCCGCCTCTGGCTCGGTCAGGGCGTACGACATCAGGAGCTCGCCACCGGCGATCCCTCGGATCATGCGGCCGGCCTTGTCCTCGTCACCGGCCACGAGCATGGGGATCACGCCGAGCTTGGCCACCAGGGGGGCCAGGGACACGCCGGCCGAGACCCTCGACAGCTCCTCGATGAACACGCCGAAGGCCAGGGCGCCCCCGCCGGACCCGCCGTGCTCCTCCGGGTAGCCCACGCCCATGAGCTCGTTGTCCACCAGGACCCGGTAGACGTCCTCGGGCCACTCGTCGCTCACGTCGATCTCCGCAGCCCGCGGTGCGACCTTGTCCTCGGCGATCCGCCGGACCAGCTGCCGGAACTCCTCCAGCTCCTCGGGCAGCTCGTAGCGTTCGAGATCGGTCATCCCATCGTGGCCCAGACTTAGTCTGCCACCCGTCTGAGCACGAGCGCGTCTCCCTGGCCGCCGCCGCCGCAGATCGTGGCGCCGCCCAGGTCGACGCCCCGTCGGCGCATCTCGTGCGCGAGCGTCAGCACGATCCGCGCGCCGCTCATCCCGATCGGATGACCGAGCGAGACCGCTCCCCCGTTCACGTTCACGATGTCCTCGGACACGCCGAGGATCTTCGTCACGTTCAGGGAGACCGCGGCGAAGGCCTCGTTGACCTCGACCAGCCCCAGGTCGTGCACGTCCAGACCGGCCTTCTTCAACGCGTTCTGAAGCGCGATGGCCGGCACGGTGTGGAGGTAGGCGTACCGCTCCGCCGCCATGCCGTGCGCCACGACCTCCACCATCGGAGCCAGGCCGAGCTCCTCGGCCCGCTCGCGGCTGGCCACCACCACCGCGGCGGCGCCGTCCGAGATCTGCGCCGCGTTGCCGGCGGTGATCGTGCCCCCTTCGCGGAACGCCGGCTTCAGGCCGGCCAGCACCTGGGCGGTGGTGTCCGGGCGGACCCCCTCGTCACGGTCCACCACGAGCGGCGGCCCCTTGCGCTGCGGGACCTCCACCGGGACCACCTCCTCGCTCATCGCCCCCGACTCCCATGCCTCGTGCGCGCGTCGGTGACTCCGGGCCGCCCAGGCATCCTGCTCCTCCCGGGTGATGCCAAGATCGTCGTTCAGCTGGTCCGACGACTCCCCCATCACCTGCTTCAGGAAGGTCGACCACAGCCCGTCCCGGACCATCGAGTCCACGAACGACGTGTGCCCGAGGCGCTGGCCCTCGCGCGCGGCGGGGGCCAGGTACGGCGCCTGCGACATCGACTCCATCCCCCCGGCCACGACCAGGTCGAGCTCGCCGGCCCGGATCAGCGCGTCGGCGAGGGCGATCGCGTCGATCCCGGACAGGCAGACCTTGTCGATGTTCAGGGCGGGGATCTCCTTGGGGACCCCCGCGGCGACGGCCGCCTGGCGGGCGGTGATCTGCCCGGTCCCGGCCCGCAGGACCTGCCCCATGATCACGTACTCCACGCGCTGGGGCGGGACGCCGGCCCGGGACAGGGCCTCCCGGATCGCGACGGTGCCGAGCTCGACCCCGGACAGGGCGGCGAGCGCCTTCCGGTGCTTGCCGATGGGGGTCCGGGCTCCCGCGACGATGACGGATGTCGGCATACAGAGACTCCTGGTCCTGGTCCGTCCAGTCTACGATGCCGCCTGTTGGCGCCGGGACCTGGTCGGGATCCGAGACCCGGGTCGGGCCTTCAGCTCCGCTCGGCCAGGGCCTTCTCGATGACCGTGATGATCCCCTCGCCGACCAGCTCGTCTCGCTCCATCAGCGCGTCGCGGAGCGCCATGACGACGTCACGGTTCGCGTCGAGCAGGGCGGTGACTCGCTCCTTCTGGGCGGCCAGAATGTCCTCGACCCGCTGCTTCGCGTCCTTGTCGGCGAGCACCTTGCCCACCAGGTTCTTCGACAGCGGCCCCTCCGCCACGGCCTCGTACGAGATCAGCGATCCGGCCATGCCGAGCGAGCCCACCATCTGCACGGCGAGCTGGGTGGCCCCGGCCAGGTCGGAGGCCGGCCCCGTTCCGGACTCGCCGATGAACAGCTCCTCGGAGACCAGGCCGCCGAGCGCGATCGCGATGTGGGCCTCGATGTCGGAGCGGGACCGGGTGAACCGCTCCTCCAGGTCACCGTGCGCCAGGAGGCCGAGCGCCTGACGGCGCTTGATGATCGACAGGACCTCGAGCCGACGACCCTTGCCGAAGAAATACGCGACCGCGGCGTGCCCCGCCTCGTGCGTGGCCACGCTGGCCCGCTCGTCCTCCGTGTACACCACCGGCTGCTTGATCCCAATCTCGTCGGTGAGCTTGGCCTCGTAGACGTCGTCCAGGTTCATCGCGCGCCGGCCGCCCCGCAGCGCCACCAGCAGCGACTCGTCGAAGAGGTGCTCGATCATCACCGGCGTGTAGCCGAACGTATCGTGGGCCAGACGCTCCCGCACGTCGTCCTCGTCCAGCTGCTGGTGGTGCGCCTTCCGCTCCATGAAGAAGTCGATCAGGTCGCGCCGGCCCTGCTTGGTGGGGAGGTCGAAGTACAGGCGACGGTCGAACCGGCCCGGACGCAGCAGGGCAGCGTCGAGCGAGTCCGCGCGGTTCGTGGCGGCGATCAGCAGGATGTTGTTGTACTCGGGCTTGCCCACGCGCCACCGGTGCTCGGGCGGCAGATAGCCGTTCACCCACTCCACGAAGCGCGCCGATAGCCGCCTGCGGGCGGTGGGCGTGTCGAACGACTGCATCTGGATCAGCAGCTCGTTCACCATCCCGGAGCCACCCGGCCCGAACATGTTGGACACGGTGCGTCCCACCCCGGTGCCGTCGGGGGAAGCACCGTTCAGGCCACCGCCGCGATCGTTGCCGATCGCGTCGATCTCCTCGATGAAGCCGATGGCCCCACCCTCCTTGCGGGCGAGCTTGCGGAGCTGGCGGAAGAACGAGCGGATCCGGGCGCCGGTCATGCCGAACCACATCGACTGGAAGGCGGGCGCCGAGATGAACAGGAACGGGACGCCGGCCTGCTTGGCCATCGCCTTGGCCAGGTACGTCTTGCCGGTGCCGGGAGGCCCCTCGAACAGGATCCCCCGGCGGGGATTGCCCCCGAGCTCGCCCCGGAACGTCGCGTAGCCCAGGAACACGTCGAGGGTCCTGATCACCTCGTCCACCTGGGTGTCGAGCCCCTGGACCTCGGTCAGGCCGACCTCGATGTCCTCGGGGCGGACGAGCAGGTGGGGCGAGCGGCCGCTGAACAGCGGCATCGCCATCATCAGCAGGATGATCAGGAACAGGAACAGGATGGGGAACCAGATCACCCACTGCGGCCCAAACGCCGGGGGTCGCAGGGGGTTGTGGGTGGCGTACCGGTACCACAGGAACAGGTCGATCGCCCCCAGGATCAGGAACAGGCGCCAGACCCGTCGCCGACGTGTCCGCTCGCGGACCTTGAAGACGTCAGCCTTCCCCGCGCGCATGATCTCCGAGCCCTGCAACAGCGTCGCGGTCGACCGCTCGGTCTTCCTCACGCCCACCCCCTCATCCCCTCCACCGCCTTTCATCGTAGGCAACCCTCTATCGGGTCGCATCCAACTTTCGGCCTAGA
The DNA here is from genome assembly GCA_035643355.1 of Actinomycetota bacterium. Classification (GTDB taxonomy): domain Bacteria; phylum Actinomycetota; class UBA4738; order UBA4738; family HRBIN12; genus DASQQQ01. Next base: position 8,130 of record DASQQQ010000013.1, read on the forward strand.
GCATCTCCGCGCCGTTGCCCGGTCGCGCGCAGGCCGGACGAGCCGATATCGTGCAACCCTGGCCTGGATATGTACCCATGGCGAGGAAGAAGCAGACACCCATCACCGAGGAGGACGCCCGGACCGTGGGGGCGCTGCTCCGGGGGCTCCGCCGCTCGGCGGGCTTCCGGGCCGTCCAGGACGCGGCCGGGGCCCAGGGCTGCCCGGCGGCCCGACAGACGATCTACGCCTACGAGCGCGGCGCCCTCACCCCGTCCCTCAAGCAGTTCTTGGAGCTGGTCGAGTTCTACGCGCTGGGGGACCACGCGACGGAGCCGGCCAAGCCCTCCGAGGACCTTCGGGTCCAGGCCGTCGCAGCGATCCACCGGGCGCTGCGGCTTCCCGCCTACCAGGTGGTCACGGCGATCGACCTGATCGCGCGGCTCCAACCGCCGCTCCCGATCACGCGGTAGGAGGCCCGTGCTCACCGACATCGACCACGTGGGGATCGCCGTCGAGGACCTCGATGCGGCGGTCGCGCAGCACGTGCGGCTGTTCGGGGTCGAACCCGTGCATCGCGAACGGGTGGAGGCCCAGGGGGTCGAGGAGGTCCTGTTCGCGGTGGGCACGTCCTTCATCCAGCTCCTCGGCGCCCTGGGGCCGGACACGCCGGTGGGCCGGTTCCTCGCCTCCCGGGGCCCCGGCGTGCACCACGTGGCCTACCGGGTGGACGATGTGGCCGCCGCGCTCGATCGCCTGCGGGCCGAGGGCGTGCGGCTGATCGATGAGGAGCCGCGACCGGGATCCCGGGGCACCACGATCGCCTTCGCCCACCCATCGGGCATGGGCGGGGTCCTGGTGGAGCTGGTGCAGGAGTCATGATCACGTGTCCCGCATGCTCGGCGGACAACCCGGATGGGGCCCGGTTCTGCAACGCGTGCGGGGCCGCCCTCGCCGTGCCCGAGCAGGTCCGCAAGGAGCGGAAGTTCGCCACGGCGCTGTTCGCCGACCTGGTGGGCTCGACCGCCCTGGCCGAGCGCGAAGATCCCGAGGTGGTACAGGCCGTGGTGGGTCAGACCTTCGATCGCCTGGCCGCGGAGATCGGCCGGTACGAGGGGCTGCTCGAGAAGTTCATGGGCGATGCCGTCCTCGCCATCTTCGGCGTCCCGAGGGCGCACGAGGACGACGCCGAGCGGGCGGTGCGGGCCTCGATCGAGATGCTCGCCGTGCTCTCCGAGCTGAACCGAGGGTTCGAGGTCGAGGGCAAGCCCACGCTCGCGATGCGGATCGGCATCGAGGCTGGCGAGGTGCTCGTGGACCTGGAGCGGGCGACCGGGGCCGCCCGAGACCGGATGCTCACCGGCGACGCGGTGAACACGGCCGCTCGACTCCAGGCCGCGGCGGAGCCGGGCGCCGTGGTGGTCGGACCAACCGTCTACGCGAGCACGAAGGACGTGATCGAGTACCGGGCGCTCGAACCGCTCATGTTGAAGGGCAAGGCCGAGCCGGTCCCCGCCTGGCGGGCGCTCCGGATCAAGGCCCGCACTCGCGGCGAGCGACCCCGCCTGGGGCTCGAGGCCCGGCTGGTGGGGCGGGACGAGGAGCTCTCGGTGCTGAAGCAGACGCTCCGGCGGGTGGAGAGCGAGGGGCGGCCGGCGCTGGTCACGGTGGTGGGGCCGGCCGGCGTCGGGAAGTCCCGCCTGGTCGCCGAGCTCGAGCGCTACGCCGAGGGCCTGCCGCAGACGGTGTACTGGCGACGAGGGAGGTGCCTGGCGTACGGGAACATCTCGTACTCGGCGTTCGCGGATGCCATCAAGGCCCAGTGCGAGATCTTCGAGGACGATCCGGCCGACGTCGCCGCGGGCAAGGCGGACGCCGCCGTTCGGGAGCTGTTCGGAGACGGGTCCCTGGCCCGGCAGATCCGAGCCCTGGTGGGGGCCGGCGAGGCCCGCGACATGAGCCGCGAAGACCTCTTCGACGCATGGCGCCGGTTCCTGGAGCGGCTCGCGGCCCGGTACCCGCTGGTCCTGGTGCTCGACGACCTCCACTGGGCGGACGAGGGGCTGCTCGATCTCGTCGATCACGTGGCCGATTGGGCGCAGGGCCCGATCATGGTCGTGGCGACCGCCCGCCCCGAGCTGTTCGAGATGCGGCCGACGTGGGGCGGCGGCAAGCGGAACGCCGCCTCGATCTACCTGGATCCGCTGTCCGAGGCCGAGGGCGCCACCATGCTCCGGGACCTGCTCCCCGGTCCCGTGGACGAGCAGCTCAGTCGCGCGATCGTCGAGCGCAGCGAGGGCAACCCGCTCTACGTCGAGGAGATCGTCCGCAAGCTGATCGACGACGGCGTGCTCCGGGCCACCGAGGCCTCGCGCTGGGAGGTCGCCCAGCGGGTCGAGGACGTCCAGCTGCCGCGCTCGATCCAGGGGCTGATCGCCGCGCGGCTGGATGGGTTGCCCGACCACGAGAAGGCGGTCCTGCAGGACGCCGCCGTCGTCGGCCGGGTCTTCTGGGTCGGCGCCGTCGCCGAGCTCACCGGCCGGCCGCTCGCCGAGGTGCGCGATGCGCTCGGGCGGCTCCGGGTGAAGGAGCTCGTGGTCCCCCATGATCCTTCGTCGTTCTCCGACCAGCTCGAGTTCTCGTTCCGCCACAACCTGATCCGCGACGGGGCATACGAGTCGCTGCCGAAGACCATGCGTGCCGACAAGCACGCCGGCGTCGCCCGGTGGGCCGAGCAGCGCGCCGGCGATCGAGCCGACGAGATCGCCGAGCTGATCGCCACCCACCTGCTGGAGGCGCTGCGTTACCTGGACGAGCTCGGTGAGACGAGCCGGCGCCGCGATGACCTCGGGAGCAGCGCGTTCCGATGGGCCGCCGCCGCCGGGGAGCGCGCCTCCGCGCTCTGGCAGCGGGCCCCGGCTACTCGGTGGTTCCGGGAGGCCGAGCGGTTGGCGGACGACCTCGAGCTGCCCCCACGCGAGCGGGTGCGGCTGGTCCGGGCCCACATCGAGGCGTC
>DASQQQ010000014.1:0-3720 GCA_035643355.1 Actinomycetota bacterium
GTCATCTGGGTCAACCGGACATACGTCCGGGAGGTCTTCGGCGACGTCGATCCCATGGGTCAGCGGGTCTACGCGGGCAACGAGTTCCGCCGGGTCGTGGGCGTCGTCGACGACGTTCCCTACGACGCCGAAGGCGACACCTCCCGCAAGCTGTACATTCCCCATGCGCAGTTCGCGGACAACCGGAACTGGGCGCTCATCCAGACGGTCAAGGTCCGGGCGGGAGCGGCGTCGTCCCGGGAAGCCATCCGCAAGGTGCTGGCGGGTATGGACGGGCAGCTCGTGCTGTACCATCCGGAGATGTTCGCCGACGTGGTGGCCGGCGCCCGGGCGCAGGACCGCTTCGCCACCGTGCTCATGGCCGCCTTCGCGCTGCTGGCCCTGGCGCTCTCCCTGGTGGGCACCTACGGGGTCCTGGCCGGCAGCGTCGCGGGACGCACCCGGGAGCTCGGGATTCGCATGGCGCTGGGCGCCGATGCCCGCTCCGTGCGCCGGCTGGTGCTCCGCTACGCGACGGCGCTGATCGCTCCGGGCGTGCTCATCGGCCTGGCCGGTGCGTGGAGCGGCACCAGGTGGCTACGCGCCCTCCTCTTCCGGGTGGAATCGGGGGATCCCCTCGTGTACGCGGGGGTGGTGGCGCTGTTCGCCGTCGTCGGCCTGGTCGCCGGATGGGCTCCCGCCCGCAGGGCCACGCGGGTGGATCCTGCGCGGGCGCTGTCGATGGAGTAGAGCCGCACCCTCTCCTCCCCTCGCCACCTCCCGACGCCACCTCCCCCGCCGAAGATCACGCCCCGGGTGGTCCCCCGACGGCAGCCGGATCGAGTCCCTGGCGACCCTGACCCGTCGCCCGGCCAGCGGTCCATGGCCGGGCCCGGGCACCCCGCGGTAACATGAACGGAGGCCTCCGCCGATCAGCCCGGAGGGAGACCGTCTCCCGGCACCGGCACCCATCCTGCATGGTCGTCCGACGGACCCGGCCGGTCATGGCGAAGGACGCGCTCGACGAGGACCCGATGGGGGCGTCACACTCCGAAAGGTATGACCACGTGGTGGACCGGTTCACAGAGCTGGAGGCGGCCGTTGCGGGGGGGCGAGTGACCCGCGTGAGGGCAGCCGGCGCCCGGGACCTCGAGGGGCGGGTCCTCCGGACGTTGCGTGCGCTCGGGGGGGAGGCCACGCCCGGGGATCTGGTCGCGATCCTCGCCCACCCTCGATCCGACGTGGAGGCGGCGCTGGAGGCGCTGATCGCGTCGGACCGGGTCCAGGTGAAGGTCCTGGACCCGGGAGACGTCGTCTACCGGCTGGCCGGCGCCGGTCCTCACCTGGCCCCCCGCTCCGGCCTGTCCGCCTCTCCCCGTCGAGCCCTGTCGGGACCGGATCGGGCGCCAGCGGCGGTGCGGTTCGACCGGAAGACCCTCCACCTCATCCGGAGCCTGAAGGGCGTCATCAGCCTCGCCGAGCTGGTCGAGCACACGGGCACGTCGGTGGCCGAGGCCAACCGGGAGATGCAGCGGCTCGTGAGCTGGTACGGTGGGGAGGGTCACCCCTCGCTCGACGGCCACGTGGTCTACGCCTTCCCGGGGCTCCTGACCAGCGTCCACACGCCGCCGGGGACGCGCGCACCCCGTCCCGCCTGGATGCGCTGGGGCGATCCCATGGGGAGCCGGAGGCTCACGGAGAGCGGATCCTGGGTGGGCCGTCTCGCCTACTCCCTCGGCCTGCTCGGCTTCGGCCGTGGCCTCGTCCGCCGCGTCGGGGCCGTCCGGGCGATCCGCTTCCGGCAGCGGTCCGTGCTCCGGCGCCTGGCCCTCGGCCACGTGTTCCAGGCCGCGCTGGCGGGATCGGGTGTGGTGTCGGTGGGAAGCGCCAGGCGCTACCTGGCTTTACGGACCGGCTACCGGATCGGCCGCCGTCGGGTCGAGGCGGTCCTGCGGGAGTTGTCCGGCGAGTTCGACGCGCCGGTCACCCGGGAAGGCGGAGAGCTGTTCTTCGGGTTCCGGAACGTGAAGCGCCAGTTCCTGGCCGCCGAGCTCGTGCGCCGCCGACTGGGCCTCGGGCGTCGCGTCACCGGGCGAACGGTCTTCGACAGCGGCGACACTCCACGGGCCGCAGCTCAGCGCGAGATTGAGGCTTTCGATCGGGACCTGGCCTTCGCACACTCTCCTCGCCGCAGGACCCCTTCGTAGCCCCGACGCCGGGCCACCCCCTTCAGCCCTCGTCTCCCAGCAGCTCTCGCTCCGCCACCATCCTGGCCAGCGGACCGGCGGCGGAAGCACAGCACGGCATCGCGTGGCGAGCGTGCCTCCGCGGACCGCGGACCCCGCAGATCTCAGGTCTGAAGCGGCCGGTCCCTGAGAATCTCGTAGATACGAAAGAGGACGATCACGATCTCCAGATACATGCGGATGAACAGCACGCACAGCAGATACAGGACCGGCGACAGGAGGAGCATGAGGATGCCGATGCCCGTGCCTGCCGAGAAGGCGGCAGCGATCACGGCGATCGTCCAGAGCGCTGCGACGCCGAGCAGGAGCACGTACACGATCTGAATGACCTTCGGGGTGACGAAGGACTTGAACGACAGATCCATCAGCGCGCTGATGAATCCTCTGGCCGCCTCGGCATCGAACGGCGGCTGGCCCGAGGGGGTGGAACCCGCGTCGTGCTCGTTCACTGGACTGCCTCCTGGTTGGGTGGGATTGCGGGGAATCTCTCCCGAGGGGAGAGTCCCGGCCAGGGTCATCACTCGCTCGAGCTCGGGGCGTCAGCCCAGCAGCTCGGAGACGGTCACGAAGCGGTAGCCGCGCCCGTGAAGCAAGCTGGTCCCGGCGCTCCCGGCAGCGTGGAGAGGCACCGAATGACCGAACGCGTCACCCCGCCAGGAACGCCCGCACCACCTCGATGAAGCGCTCCGGGGCCTCGACGAAGCCGAAGTGTCCCGTGTCGGGGATGGTCACCGACGTCACGTCCGGGATCCCCCTCCGCAGCACCTCGCCCCCGATGCTCCCCCCAGGCTCCTCCTGGCCGAAGATCAGGAGGGTGGGCGCCTCGACCTCCCCGAGCCGCCCGGTCATGTCGTAGGACAGCAGCTCGGGCAGCAGGTACCCGAACTGCCGGCTGCGCGCCCGGTAGTCGGGCTCGATGTGGAAGTCCAGGGTCCGGGCCAGCTCGGGATCGTGGAGCTCGGAACGGAACGAGAGCCGCAGCATGGCCCGGATGGCGTCGGGCTCGCCGGCCGCCACGGCGGGACTGGCCCCGAGCTCGCCCATGCCGGCGGTGTCGGCAGGCTGGAGCGACGCCTGCAGGGCCCGCTGCTCCTCCTGCCAGAGGGCGCCCGAAGGCGCCATCGGGCTGACCAGCACCAGCCGCCCCAGGTGCTCCGGGTAGCGCAGCGCGTAGCGGAGGGCCAGCAGGCCGCCCCACGAGTGGGCCAGGAGGTCGATCCGGCCGAGCCCCAGCGTGGTCCGAAGCGCCTCGATGTCGTCCACGAAAACGTTCAGGCGAACGCTGGCGCTGTCCACCACCCCGTCGGACCGCCCGCTGAGGCGCTGATCGTAGTAGACGAGCTCGGCGTCCCGGCCGAGGGGCGCCAGGGGGCCCCGGAGGTAGGTCTGGTCCAGCACGGGCCCGCCGTGGACCACCACCAGGGGCGGTCCCTGCCCTTCCCTGTGGACCCAGAGCCTGGTCCCGTTGGCCGGAAGGAGGGTGTCGGCGGCGGCC
>DASQQQ010000015.1:0-20608 GCA_035643355.1 Actinomycetota bacterium
ACAGCACCAGGATGGCGGTCTTGGGGAGTTCCTCTCGGATGACACGGGCCGCCTCCAGGCCCTCGATGGCGTGAGCGGGCGGCATCCGGATGTCCACGATCGCGAGATCGGGGGCATGGTCCCGGACCAGCGAGAGGAGCTCGGCGCCATCGCCGGCACGGCCGAGGACGGCGAAGCCGCGGGATCCGAGGAGGCCGGCCAGCCCCTCGCGGAGCAGGACGTCGTCGTCCGCGATGACCACGCGGGTGCGGCTCACCGTAGCTGCGCTCCGGAGGTTGGGCGCTCGGACAGGGCTCGAGGCAGTCGCCACCGGCACCAGAGATGCAGCCGCACCGGGGGGCGGGCACCGATCATGGGGCGCCGACCGGAAGCTCGGCGGTGATCGACGTCCCTCCACCGATCGGACTCGACACCGAGATGCTCCCACCCAGAGCCTCCACGCGGTCCTTCAAGCCGATCAGTCCGGAGCCTCGGGCCGGGTCCGCGCCGCCGAGGCCATCGTCGCGGATCGACAGGCAGAGCAGGGCATCCCCGATATCGAGCTCGAGGGTGGCCACCGAGGCGCTCGAGTGCTTCGCCGCGTTGGCGAGGGCCTCCGAGGCCACGTAGTAGGCGGCCGCCTCGACGACCTCGGAAACACGGGCGTCGCCACGCAGGTCGAGCTCGACCGGGATGGGGGAGCGCCGGGCGAGGACCCGGAGCGCCGGGCCCAGACCTCCCTGCGACAAGATGGCGGGATGGATACCTCGGGAGATCTCCCGAAGCTCCTCGAGCACATCCTCCACGCCCTCCCCGACCCAGGCCATCTCATCGCGCAGGTGGTCCAGTCCCGATGGAAGCCTTGCCTCGACCGTCCGAAGCTTCAGGCCAAGCGAGACCAGGCGCTGCTGCGTGCCATCGTGGAGGTTGCGCTCGATCCGTCGGCGGGCCTCGTCGGCCGCGGCCACGATCCTGGCTCGGGATGCCGCGAGCTCCGTCCGAGCTTGGACGTTGGAGATCGCGGTGGCGATGAGCTCGGTGAAGGCGGTCAGACGCGACTCGGTATCCTCCGGCAGCGGCTCCGTGCCTTTCGACGAGGCGATCACAGCTCCCCACAGGCGCCCCTCCACGACGATGGGGGCTCCCACCGATGACCGGATCCCCTGATGCCGGAGGGAAGCCGCGATGGAGCCAGACGCGTCCGCATAGCTGTCCATCCTCGAGGGCCTGCCGGTACGGAAGATCGAGGCGGTCACGCTCTCGCCCTCGAGCGGCACATGGCTGGCCATCGGGACGGGATCACCTTCCCCGCTGCTCCATCCGGCGATCCCGGTGACCGTACCGTCCGGCTCGAACACGATCATGTGTCCGAAGTCGGCCGAGCAGAGCCTTGTCACGCGCTCGGTGACCGCTGCGAACACGTCCTCCGAGGGAGCTCCCCGGGCGACGAGCGTGGCGACGTGTCGAAGCGCGGATTGCTCCTCCGCGACCCGGGCCAGTTCGCTCTGGCTGCGTTCGACGGAGACGACCATGGCGTTGAAGGAGCGCCCCAGGAGCGCCACTTCCCCCACCCCGCCTTCGGACGCACGGGCCGTGAGATCGCCCTCCGCGATGCGCTCGGCCGTCCTGCCCATCGCCTGGACCGGCCGGACGATCAACCGGCCCAGGTATCCGGGGAACAGGAGCACGAGCACGACCGATCCGGCCAGGCCGCCACCCGCGGCGCCGATCGCTCGGGTGGCCGCCGCTTCCGAAGCGTCATGGCGGGTGGTGGATAGGAACCGCTCGGCGGCAACGAGCCGATCGAACTCCGCCCGGATCGTGGCCACGCGCGCCTCCCCATCGCCGGCGGCCACCGTGGCGATGGCGTCCGACGAGTCCCGGACCGCACCCCGCACCAAGGGGATCGAGTAGTCCGCCAGGTAGGAAGCGGCAGCATCCGCGATGGTCCGGGCCCGGCGGGTCTGCTCGGGATTGTCGGCGACCAGGTCCTGCAGCGAGCCTGTTCGAACGGCGAGGGACGATCGGGCCGCTCTCCACGGTTCCAGGAAGGTCTCGTCCCCGGTGAGGAGGAACCCGCGCGTGCCCGTCTGGAGATCGACCACGAGTCGCTCCACCTGGTTCGCGGCGACCAGGACCTCCTGCGAGTGCCGCTCGAGGGACGCCGTCCTGCGGAGATCCTCCACGGAGAGGAACAACGCTACGAACGTGCCGGCAACGAGGACCGACAGCAAGACGGAGGCCGTGTTCATCCGCCCGCGGAGCCCCATGCTCACCGACCCTCCTGTCCGACGACGCCACGAGCGGACGCGAACCCGCCGGGCCGCGAGGAACCGGCCGAATCAGATCTCGCTCCGTCGCCTACTACGGCCCATCCCTCGGCCCTCGCCGGCACCCGCCGGGAAGGCAACACGGTCACCATCCCACCAGCGCGATCGCATGGTCATCAGTAAGAGGTACGTGGATCTGCTGCCCGCCACTCAGCCGAGCGTGATCAACCCCTGGTCCACCGCATACCGTGTGAGATCCGCGCGGCTCCGGATCCGCAGCTTCCTCTGCAGGTTGGCCCGGTGGGTTTCCACCGTGCGCCGGGAGACGGACAGCACCGAGGCTACCTCGGCGTTCGTGTGGCCGAACGCGAGCGGCGTGAGTACTTCCAGCTCCCTCGCAGAGAGCCGGGGTTCGGGGATCGGGGCATGTCGGGGAGGTGGAGTCGGTCGCTCCGCGAGCGCGCGTCGAAGAGGCGACTGGACGTACCTCTCGCCGCTGGCCACGCATCGGACGGCGTTGACCAGCTCTTCCGAGGCGGCCTCCTTCAGCAGGTATCCGGTGGCCCCCGCTTCGAACGCCTGACGGACGCCGAGCGCGTTGTCCACCATGGTGAGCACGAGGATCGCGCTTCGCGGGAAGCGCTCGCGTAGCTGCACCACCACGTCGCGGCCGTGCTCGTCCGGCAGCATGAGGTCGGCCAGAACGACCTCAGGCTGCTCCTCTACGGCGAGCGCTTCAGCGAGGCTGGAAGCCTCGGCCATGACCTCGACGCCGGGCTCACGCTCGAGCAGGAGGCGCAGGCCCTCACGAACGACGACGTGATCGTCGATCAGGAGGACGGTGATGGATCCCTCGTTCACCGACATCATCGTTCACCGGCTCACGCTGCCGGACGATCGAAGGGGATGCGCGATCGAACGACGGTTCCCTTCCCCGGGGCGGCATCGATCACGAGCGTCCCACCGAGCTGTTCGGCCCGCTCCCTCATCCCGATGAAGCCCATATGCGACTCGCGGTGCGATGCGAAGCGCTCCGGGTCGAACCCCCGACCGTCGTCCTCGACGATCACGGTCAGGGCCCCCGGCTCCTGGACCATGACGATCGAGATGGAGCTCGCGGCGGCATGGCGTGCCGCGTTCGTCAGCGCTTCCTGGACGATCCGGTACACGGCCGTCTCGACCCGTGGCGGCACCCGCTGCTGGGGGAAGGCCGCGTGCATGTCGACAGGGATGCCCAGTTCCCTCTGCGTCTCCTCGATGAGGCGTTGCACGGCTGGGATGAGGCCGAGGTGATCGAGCTCGGGCGGTCGCAGGTGCCAGACCAAGAACCGCATCCTCGAGACCACGGCGTCGACCCGGCGATGGAGCGCTGCGGTGCGCTCGGCCATCTCCCCGGTCATGTCCTGTTCGATGTCACGGGCGAAGAGCGAGATGGAGGTGAGGACCTGGCCCAGATCGTCGTGCAGCTCCCGTGCCACGTTGCGGCGTTCCTCTTCCTGAACCGAGACCAGGCGCGCCAGCAGGCCCCTCCGCTGCCCATCCGCGCGCTCGAGCAGTCGGAGGCTCTCCCGGACCTCTTCCTCGGCGCGTTTGCGTTCGAACGCTGCCCCCAGCACGTTGGCTACGGCCTGCAGGAAATCGATCGAATGAGGCTCGAACGAGCGAGGGCGTCGATCGTGCACTCCCAGGACCCCGATCGGGCTCTCCACGGATCCCACGATCACACTCACCCCACTCACGATGTCGTGGTCCTGCAACAGCGGCGGGGCCACGAATCGCTGCTCCATCGCGAAGTCCTCCACGACCACCGGTTCGGATCGCAGGAGCGTGTACCCGGCCTGCGATCCCTTCCCGGCCCGGACCTTTGGCCGAACCGACCACCCCCTCGTGCCAGCCGATGCCGGCCCGGACGATCAGCTCGGGCCGGTCCGGGAGGAGCTCCAGGACCTTCACCGTATCGACCTCGAGGGTGCGGGCCACGGCGCGAACCGTCTCCTCCAGGAACACGTTGAGGTCCGTCTCCGCGAGGGCTCGACGACCGAGCTCGGCGGCCACGGCTTGCTCATCCGCGCGTCGCTCGAGCTCCCGCTTGGCCGCCAGGATCTCCGTGTCCTCGACGACGACGACTCCCACGCCCTGGATCCGGTCGTCCGCGGTGCGGTGGGGGTAGAAGCTGACCACCCGGTGCCGTTCCATGCCCGGGTCCGCCCAGGTGCGCCCCGTCACCTCCTCATCGACGAGCGGTCGCCCAGAGCAGAGCACATCTCGAAGGATCGGCTCCAGGTGCGGTGCCAGATCCGGGGCGACTTCGCCGACGGTCCGTCCGATGATCCCGGAACGGGGGAGCCCGATCTGGTCGGCCAGGGCGCCGTTGATCTCTACGTAACGCAACTGGTGGTCGAGGAAGGTGAGACCGATCAGCGCCGAATCAGCAGCGTCGCGAACAGGCTGGGCGACCCAGCCTCCAGCGACCGGGCAACGCCGTTCCCGACCACGTCCCCTCCCACGGACCGCCCCGTGAGGGTTGCGGTCATCCGCGCCGTGCGGCGCCATGATAGACCGGCCGCAGGTGCCGTGCCCTCCGCAACCAGGGTGCACCCTGAGATGCGAGCGACCGGCTCCATCGATCATCGTTGGCCGATCCACCGCTGCCCACCTCGACCGCTGGTGGCCTGGGCAGGACGGTCACGTCCCGGTGCTGAACCCGTATCGCTGGTAGGTGGAGGCACCATCGGGACCGCTCAGGTGTCTGAGGAGCGAGCCCGCGGCCGCATGGTGCGGGGCTCGGGAGACGACCGCGGCCGCGTAGTGGCCCCGTTGGTTCACCAAGGCCTCGATCTCCACGCGTTCGACCGGGACCCCGGCGCCCACGAGGTGGCGCGCCTCGGTGTCCCACACCACGGCCACATCGATCGAGCCTTCCCGCAGCCAGGCCGGCGCCTGCCGCTGGTGGATGGAGGTGAGCACGGTCTCTCCGATCCCGCGCTTATGGACGAAGACCCGATCCCGGAGCTCCGATCCCCCCGCCGCCTCCAGCGCCTGGAGCGTGAGCCCGCCGATGCCCTCCGTCTCGGGGTTCGGGAGCGCCACTCGAAGACCGGCCCGGCCGAGGTCGTCCATCCCTCCCACGTCGCAGGGATCGCCGGAGGCCACGAGCAGAGCCAGCACGTTGCCGGCGTAGCCGGCCGGGGACTCGACCAGTCCCTCCCGGTGCAGCCTCGCCAGCGCGTCGGGACCGGCGGCGATGAGATCCGGCGTGAACCGCAGCTCCAGCGAGCCCATGTGTAGGCCGCCTAGACGCAGCTGCTCGGTCAGCACTCCCGAAGGCAACGTCTCGTAGAAGATGGGCCCCGCTCCCGGATCGCTCCCCAGGAAGCTGGAGAACAGATCCGGGAGCACCATGTACTGGTTGCCCCCTAACAGGGCCCGGAGATGGGCGGTCACCGGGTCGCCGCACAGGTCGAGCACCGCGTCGAAGGGCGGTGCCTGGAACCCGGCGGGCCGCACGCCCTCAGGGGCGGACATAGGCCCATCCCTGCCACTGACGCTGGACGACTTCCGCGATGCCAGCCGGGACGATCCGCACGCCGGGAAGGAGCGCCTCGGCGGGGATGTCCCGCCGTCGCATGGTGTTCGCGCAGGCCGCGACGGCAACGCCCCGGTCGATCAGCTCGCGGACGCGCCCGCCATGCTCCCCGTCCGCGAGGACGGCGTCCAGGCCGGGTCCATGGACCACCAGCTCGACCGATGATGCCACGGGGAGCTCCGCCACCAGGTTCGCGATGTTCCGGATCACGGCGTCCTGCTTGGCGGGATCGCCCTCGTCCAGATGAACGATGACTCCCCGTTCCGGTGCCCCGGTCTCCTCAACCCCAGACATGGAGACGCCGTACCCGACCCACAGGCGGCCAACACCTACGGATCAGCTGGTCCTCGTGCCCCTACCCGGCTGGCCGGGCCGGCTTCGTGCCCGCTAGCCGGTACCGAAGGGTTGCGCCAGCTCCACCGACGAACGGGCGCTCCCCTCGATGGCCTGCGGTCGTCCCTGGGGGATGCTCGAGGGGAAGGACGAGGGACCGCTCCCCGGAGGGGCAAGGAGGGGCGATGCGCTGGTCAGCACCAACCCGACTGCGGGCAGACGACCCGGCGAGACCATGATCCCCGACGCCACCCTGCATCGCCGTCTCCTCACACGCGACGTCTCCGTCCTGGGTGAGATCTACGGGGATCTGGGAGCCCCCGCCTACGGGCTGGCCCTGAAGATCACCGGTCAGCCCTCCCTGGCTCAGGATGCCGTCCAGGACGCGTTCCTCGCCCTCTGGGAGCTCCCCCAGGCCTACGATCCCTCTCGCGGCACCTTCCGGACCTTCCTGCTGTCGATGGTCCACCACCGGGCCGTCGACATCGTCCGCCGGGAGCAGCGTCAGAGCGCGCGGGTGGCCAGGGTCCAGCATCTTGCGGAGACGGTCTCGGCGGACGTCGCGGAGGAGGTCACCGAAGCCTCGTGGGCCACCCAACGCCGGGCTCAGGTCCGTCGGGCTCTGGCCGCGTTGCCGGACCATCAACGGCAGGTCTTGGAGCTGGCCTACTTCCGCGGGTACACCCAGCTCCGCATCGCCGAGGAGATCGGGGTGCCCCTGGGAACGGTCAAGACCCGGACCCTGGCCGCCATGCGACGGCTCCGCTCCGAGCTCGCGGCCGACGCGCCCGAGGCTCGTGAGGAGACGGGCTGAGGACCCTTAGGCGGATCCCTCCGGGGCGGCGATCCATTCACCGTCGGACCACTCGGGCTCGTCCTCCAGGAGGGCCCGGTAGCGCTGGTAGCGCTCGTCCTGTGCCGGGTCGTCGGCGTTCTTCCAGTACGAGTCGGCGTCCTCGAACATCGCGACGATCACCACCTCGTTCTCCCGGTTCTCGGGGAACATCAGGTAGCTCATCCGGTAGCCCGAGACGCCCTGGTACGCGGGGTCTTCGAGGGCTTCGATCAGCTTGTCCTTGTTCTCGGGACGGATGTGCGCTCGACCGATCGTTCCGAACATGGCTCCCCTCCTCGCCTCGATCATCTCGGACGCTTGTACACGGGCCCCCGGAGTTGGGTCAAGGTGCCGGGATCGGTCCCGCTCCGAGGGGCCGTGCCGAGGATCTCGCCCGGGGATGACGAGGAGGCTCAGGAGGAGGGCGCTCCATCGAGGAGCGCTTCGTCCGGGGTCGCCTGGTGCGGGTGGTGACCCGCGTAGACCTCCCCCATGCGCTCCAACTCCTCGCGGTCGGGCTCGGCCCGGTTCGGCAGCCAGATCAGGGCGACCAGGCCGCCGGCGACGGCGATGATCGCGCCCACCGCCAGCCCGCGATCCATCGCGTGCACGAACGAGGACGTCGCGGCGCTCGCCAGGGCTCGACCGGAGGTGCCGCCGATCCGAGCGGCCACGGCGAACGCGCCGCCCACGGAGCTCTTCACCTGAGCCGCGGCGGCCACCGGCAGCCGGGACAGCCCGGCGCCGAAGCCGGACGCGTAGGCCGAGCTGAAGATGCTGCCGAGCACCGCCACGCCCAGGGCGCCGCCGATCTGGCGGGTGGTGTCGTTCATGGCCGAGCCCACGCCGGCCTTCTCCTTGGGCAGGGAGCCCATGATCGACTCCGTGGCCGGGGTCATGGCCATCGACATCCCGGCCACCAGCACGATGATGGCCGGCAGCAGGTTCCCGTACCCGGATCCCACGGTGGTCCGGGACATCAGGAACAGCCCCAGCCCGGCGACGAGCATCCCGGTCGTGACCAGCAGCTTGTTGCCGAGTCGGCGCACCAGCAGGCCGGCCAGGGGGGCGACGACGATCATGACCAGCGCCACCGGCGTGGTCCGCAGGCCCGCTTGCAGCGGTGTGTACCCCAGCAGGAACTGCAGGTACTGGGTGAGGAAGAACAGTGACCCGAACATGGCGAAGAACACCAGCGTCATGGAGATGTTGGCCGCCGTGAACCGCGGGTTCTCGAAGAACCGCACGTTGAGCATCGGGTGGTCGGAGGCGAGCTCCCACCACACGAACACCGCCAGGATCACCCCGGCCGCGATGAACTCGGCGACCACCGCGCCGTCGGTCCATCCGTGGTTCGGCGCCTCGATGATCGCGTACACCAGCGTGACCAACCCGGCGATCGACAGGCCCGCCCCCAGCGGATCGATCCTGGGCGCCGCGGGGTCCTTCGAGTTGGGGACGATCAGCCGTCCGCCCACGAACGCCGTGATCACGATGGGGACGTTGACCAGGAACACCGACCCCCACCACAAGTGGTCGAGCAGGTACCCGCCGACCACCGGTCCCAGCCCGATCCCGAGCCCGGAGACGCCCGCCCAGATCCCGATCGCCCGACCCAGCTCCTCGGGTGGGAACACGTTGGTGAGGATCGACAGGGTGGAGGGCATGATCATCGCGCCGCCCAGGCCCATCAGCGCTCGGGTGGCGATGAGCATCGGAGCCGAGGCGGCGAAAGCAGAGGCGACGGAGCCGGTCCCGAAGACCAGCAGGCCGAGGCCCAGCACCATCCGCCGACCGAAGCGGTCCGACAGGCTCCCGGTGGTGAGCAGGAGCCCGGCGAAGACCAGCACGTAGGCGTCGATGATCCACTGGAGCTGGCTGTCCGAGGCGTGCAGGTCCCGGACCAGCGTGGGGAGGGCCACGTTCAGGACGGTGTTGTCCAGGCCGATCACGAGCAGGCTGAGACAGAGGATCGCCAGGATCCACCACCGCCGCTCGTAGCCTGCCGCGTGCTCGGTCATCGGTTGCATGCGCGCTCCTGTCCCGTATCGATCGGTGGGGCTACCGGAGTCGCCCCGTGGCGCCCGGTGGGCTCTGCAGCAGGCGGCGGTACCGAGCCGCCTTGGCGTTCAGGTCCTGCAGGACGTCCCGGATCCTGCCCAGCTTCTCCCGGACCTCCGTCCGAAGCTCGTCGTTGATCTCGATGGCCTCGCGGATCATCTCCCGCCTGCGGGCCACGTCGACCCCGGCCCGGTACTCCTCCCGCAGGCGTTGGAGTCGGGCCTCGGCGGTCACGATCCGATGGATCGCATGCAGGTCGAAGCCCATCAGCTCCTGCAGGTCGCGGATCCTCAGGACCCGATCCACGTCGGCGTCCGAGTACCGTCGGGCACCGCCGGGGCTGTGGCCGGCCGGTTCCAGCAGCCCCAGCTCCTCGTAGTACCGGAGGGTGCGCGGGGTGACGCTGGCCCGCTCCGCGACCTCGCCGATGCGATAGCCGACGCTCACGCGGGCATCTCCTCCTCGGGGATCGGTGCCTCGGCGACCTCGGCGTCGGCGTGCTCCGGCGCTCCGAACGGGCCGACCCCGGCCTCCTCGTGGACGAACTTGGCCCCCCGGAGCCACGAGCTCCAGGCCGCGATCAGGCACATCACGAGCGACGCGGTGAAGGCGATCCGCAGGCCGTGGATGAACGGTCCGGACACCAGGCTGGGGAAGAAGGTCTTGCCGGTCAGGTAGGCGGCCTGCCCGCTGGGGAGGGAGGACAGCACCGGGGCCAGTAGCGTCTTCATCGGGTTGTAGCCGAGGAACGCCGCGAACAGGCTCCCCACCGGCGGCAGGTGCGCGACCTGGGCGGCGGTCGCGGCCGGCACGTCGTGGGCCACGAGCTGCCCCTGCATCGTGGAGGGCAGTGCGGCCGCGAGCCCGACGATCATGAGCGAGAAGAACACGCCGATCGACAGCAGCATCCCGCTGTTCTGGAACGTCGCACGCATCCCCGATGCCTGGCCCCGCTGTCTGGCCGGCACGCTGTTCATGATCCCGGTCGTGTTCGGCGCGGCGAACAGCCCGAACCCGATCCCGTTCAGGAGCAGGAGGGCGGCGAACAAAGGGTAGGAGAAGTTCGCCGGGAGCAGCATGAGCGCTCCGAACGTCGCGGCCGCCAGCAGCATGCCGCCCGTGGCGAAGGGCCGGGCGCCGTACCGGTCCGACATCCATCCCGACGCCGGGCCGGCCAGCAGGAACCCGGCCGTGATGGGCAGCATGTAGATCCCGGCCCAGAGCGGGGTGCTGATGAAGCTGTAGCCGTGCAGCGGGAGCCAGATCCCCTGGAGCCAGATCACGAGCATGAACTGAAGTCCACCGCGCCCGATCGAGGACAGCAGGCCGGCCGCGTTGCCGGCGGTGAACGGACGGATCGCGAACAGCCGCAGGTCGAACATGGGCTGCTCGACGCGGAGCTCGATCCAGCAGAACAGCACCAGGAGCGCGAGGCCCCCGACGATCATGCTGAGGACGAACGGGCTCGTCCATCCCATCGTATGCCCGCCGGCGGGCTGGATCCCGTAGGTGATGCCGACCAGGACCATGATCAGCCCCGCCCCGAACGTGAGGTTCCCCCACCAGTCGATCTTCGCCGGGGTGCGTTGGCCCACCTCGCGGAGCTTCGCGTAGGCCCAGACCGTCCCGAAGAGACCGAAGGGAACGTTGATCCAGAACACCAGCCGCCAGTGAACATCGGCCAGCACGCCGCCGAGCACCAGCCCGATGAACGAGCCGACGATCCCCGCGATCATGTTGACGCCCATGGCCATGCCCCGCTGCTCGACGGGGAAGGCGTCGGTGAGGATCGCGGTGGAGTTGGCGAACAGCAGCGCGCCACCGATGCCCTGCACGAACCGGAACACGATGAGCTCGGTGGCGCCGGCCGGTCCGGTGCTCCACGTGAGCGAGAGCGCGACGGAGCCGAGCGTGAACACCAGGAACCCGAGGTTGTACATGCGGACCCGGCCGAAGATGTCCCCGATCCGTCCGAACGTCACCACCAGGACCGCGGTGACGACCAGGTAGCCCATCAGGATCCACAGCAGGTACCCGATGTTCCCGGGGTCGAGCGGGTTCAGGTGGATGCCGCGGAAGATCGCGGGCAGCGAGATGATCACGATGGACGAGTCGAGCAGCGCCATGAACACGCCGAGCGTGGTGTTCGAGAGCGCGGTCCACCTGTAACGGTCGGGCCGGTGGAGCGTCCCCTGGGCCCGTCGTCGGTCCATCCGTGTTCCTCCGTCCATCGCGGTCGTCGGGCCCACGATGGGGTGCGGGCCCGATGCTGGCGATGGTACCTGACGTTGACGTGAACATCAGCCATGGGGAGGGCGGGGCGCCGTGAGGCTGCGATAGCCACCGGCCCCACGTGCCAAGATGGCGCATGCTGCGGATCCTCGTGGCGGCACGGGACGGGCTGCGGACGTTCGATCCGGTCGGTGTGCCGGGTCCCGTCCACCACGCCGGCCGAGCCGTGACCGCCGTGGCGCCCTCACGCGGACAGGTCTGGGCCATCCTGGGGGGTTCCGAGGTCTGGCACTCGGCGGACCTCAGGGACTGGACCCACGTGGCCGACCTCCAGGGGCACCGAGGCACCTGCATCACGGCGGTCGATGACGACGTGTTCGTTGGCTCGTCCGAGGCCCACCTGTTCCGGGTGGAGGGGGCCAGGCTGGAGGCGGTGTCCGGGTTCGATCGCGCGGAGGGCCGGTCTGCCTGGTACACCCCTTGGGGCGGTCCACCGGACACGCGCTCCATCGCGAACTGGGACGAGACCACCTACGTGAACGTGCATGTGGGCGGGATCCTCCGGACCGAGGATCGGGGACGGACCTGGACCCCGACCATCGAGATCGACGCGGACGTCCATCACGTCACGACCGCCGAGGGCTCGGTGCTCGCCGCCTGCGCCCGAGGGCTCGCCATCAGCACCGATCGCGGGCTGACGTGGACCCTCCGGCGGGACGGCCTGGAGGCTCCGTACTCGAGAGCCGTGGCCATCTGTGGAGATGCCGTCCTGCTGTCGGCGTCGCGTGGCCCACGTGGTGGTGGGGCGGCCGTCTACCGGGGAGGGCTGAGCACCGACGCGCTGGAACGGTGCCGAGCGGGGCTGCCGGAGTGGTTCGACGACAACATCGATACGTACTGCCTGGACGCCGTTCCGGACAGCTCGTTCACCGCCTTCGGCACGGCCGATGGACGGCTGTTCGGTTCGCACGATGGTGGAGGGACGTGGGCTGAGCTCGCTGCGGGCCTCCCTCCCGTCACCCGGGTGCTCCTGCTGCCGTGAGAGCGATCCATCCCGAGAATGGTGTCTGGCACCGCCGTTGTCCGTAGAGTGATGGGGCGCAGAGCGAGAGGAGCGGCAGGCGATGGCCGAGAAGCTGGTGCTGGTGTGTGATGTGTGCGGGAAGACGCCCGCCGGGACGGTACGGTTCCAGGTCGGCCGGCGCATCCGGCTGAAGGACGTCTGCGAGGAGCACCTGGCCGAGCTCCTCAAGGGATCGCGGGCTCCGAAGCCCGGGAGACGTCCCGGCGCGAAGGCCAAGGCCGCGAAGGCGCGGACCGCGAAGCCCCAGACCGCCAGCAAGCGGACGCCGGGGCGTCGTCGGACCAAGGCGACGGGCTGAGAGAGATCCCTTCGGGTCCGCATCGGCCGTCTCCATGGGCCGTCTCCATCGGCCGCGGAACGGGGGATGGGGAAGGCTCGGGGCCGTCGAGTCAGAACAGGGCGACGGCGACGGCGCGGCGGCGGAGGCGGTCGAGCTCCTCGGGCGCGACCCGCACGTGCCACCGCGTGGTGCTCGACAGACGCGGTTCTGTCGCGTAGCCCAATGAGCAGATGTACGGCAGGGCCGTGCGGCCCACCCATGCAGCCGTTCCGGTGCCGAGGACGCAATGTCGACCACCGGCCAGCTCCATCCCCCAGGGCGTGCGGAGACGTCGGATCCCGGCGTTGTGCTCCGAGGGCAGTCGGCGGATCCGCAACCGCACGACGCGATGGGTCCATGGATCCTTCATGCAGTAGACGACGTGGGGGGTCGATGCGAAGCAGGGATCAAGGATGAGGTTGTCTTGGAGGCACCGGAAGGCCACTCGTTGCTGGCTGGCGATCGAGGACGTCCAGCAGCGACCTCGGGCTCGACGCACCACGCGATAGTCCGGTTCCAGCGTCCCGTCTGCGCCGATGGGGCGCACGCGCCGGACGATGGTGGATGTCGCCGAGGTGCCGGCCAGGGCCGGGGTCGCGGGGATCACGAGCGACAGGCCGAGCGCCACGGTCCCGAGCATGGTGGCGATCCGGCGCATCACGCTGGCAGCTCCCTTCGAACGGCCTCGTCATCCTGGCTCCTTGCTCCGTCGAGCGACACCCCCCGTCGGACCTACGTCGTTCGGGCCGTATCCGGGCGCAGGTTCTGAGATGCCCTTCCAGGGAACAGCCTGTTGAAAACTCAACGCGCTCCGCGTCTGACCAGTAGATTCGCGTTCTCCGTCGGGGCTGGATAGGGTGCAGGGGTCCGTCACCTCCAAAGGCGGACCGGGAAGGAGGAAACGCCATGGTGCGACGGTATACCCGAGCTCGACGGAGGTACCTGCCCCGGGCGCTGGTTCTCTTGGTGGCGCTGGCCCTGGGGTTCGGCACGGCCGTCGCCTCGGCGGAGGAAGTTCCACAGCCCGTCGACTTCGTGCACAACGTCGTGGATGCCCCGGCGCCGGTCCCGGGCGCCGTCTTCGGCACCGGTCCAGCGGTCAAGACCGGTCACGCGATCTGCACGACCGACACGTCCACGGCGGCCAACGTCAACACGGATTGCTCACCGACCGCCGGCCCGCACAACGAGACCTCGATCGCGGTCAACCCCACCGATCCGGACAACATGATCGGGGGAGCCAACGACTACCAGCTCGGCCTGAACCCGGGCGGGCACGTGTCGGAGACGATCCTCTCGCGGGCGCACGTCACGTTCGACGGGGGCGAGACCTGGTCGGAGTACCCGCTGTACTCCAGTTCGACCTACCAGGCCACGGGTGATCCCGCGGTGGCCTTCGACGCTTCTGGGCACGCGTACTACGCGACCCTCGGCTTCCGCTTCGCCGGACCCGTGAACGGGACGAACCCGGACATCCTCGTGGCCAACTCCCCCGACGGGGGGAAGACCTGGAAGGTCGTGCGGGTCGCGAAGGGTAGTGGCACCTTCCTGAGCGTGGGCAAGTCGCTGGACAAGGAGTACATCGCCGCGTGGGGCGACGGGAACGCCATCGTCACCTACGGCAACTTCCTGCAGGGACCGCACGGCGCCCTGATCAGCGCAAGGATCTACGCCTCGGTGACCCATGATCACGGCACGACCTGGAGCCGGCCGCAGGTCATCTCCGGCTCGCTGGACCAGGCGTTCGCGTCGGTTCCCACGGTGACGGCCGACGGTCGGATCTTCGTCGCCTTCATGAACACCTCGTACCTGGACCCGAGCAGTCCCGACTTCACGCGCGATGACTACGAGGTCGTGCAGGTGGACCCCGACACCGGCACCGCGCTCGGATCGCCGGTGATGGTGGCGAAGGTGTACGACGGCCTCTGCGACTATCCGGTCGCGCTCGGACGGACCACGTACCAGGACAGCCTGTTCCGGACCTGGGCGGCCGGCAACATCACCGCCGACCCCACGGACCCCGATCACCTGGCGGTGGTGTGGTCGGACATGCGGAACACGTCTGGGATCCCGTTCGACTCGTGCGATCTGTTCGCGAACCCTCCGGAGTTCGCCGATCCGTACGCGGTGACCACGAACTCCGACGTCATCGTGAGCGAGTCGACCGACGGGGGCGGGAGTTGGTCGACCCCGACGGCGGTCACGCTGGCGGGTGATCAGTTCATGCCGTGGGGCGCCTTCGACACGAGCGGCACACTGCGGATCGGCACGTTCGACCGCAGCTACGACCCGGCCAACCACATGTACGGGTACACGCTGCTGACCCAGGCTGGTGCGGGCTTCTCGGGCGAGCAGGTCACCACCGAGCTGTCCGATCCGACCATGAACGATCGGTGGTTCGCGAGGACCGTGAACGAGGACTACCCGTTCGCCACGGCGTTCCTGGGCGACTACAGCAACATCGCTGCCACTTCCGACGGCGGCGTGGTCGCCTACTGGACCGACATGCGTGACGACGTCACGTTCGCCGGCCGCACGGGCCACGACGAGAACGCGTATTTCGCGAAGATCGCGCCGTAGGCGGTCGATCGGGAGGCACGAGGTCCGGCGCGCCCGTCGGGGCGCGCCGGACCTCGGCGTCCAGGCGGAACGGGTGGCTGCGCCGCCGCGTCCCCGGCTGGGCCCCGGTCAGCACGGTACGCGTGGTGGACAGGCACCCGCGTCCACCGACCCGAACCGACCGCATCAGGGAGCGGTGCGACCCTTCCACGCCCCGCCCATCCCGCGGAGGTGCCGGCGGTAGGAGTCCACGGTCATCGCCGAGTAGAGGGTGGCAACGCCCGGCAGGGTGAGCGCTCGGGCCCGACCCAGCCCGTACGGGCGGAGGGTGGGCACGTAGGTCGCCGCCATCACCGCCCAGGCGGCCAGGCCTGCGACCGCCCCCACCCAGGATGCGGACCACCCGGCGATCCCCGCGGTCGTCAAGCCCGACACGGCCGCCACGGGGGGAACGACGTACAGGAGCAGCATCCCCGCCACGGTGGCGACC
This sequence comes from Actinomycetota bacterium, assembly GCA_035643355.1. GTDB lineage: Bacteria > Actinomycetota > UBA4738 > UBA4738 > HRBIN12 > DASQQQ01. The sequence continues at coordinate 15,749 of DASQQQ010000015.1, forward strand.
ACCAGGGGGAACGAGTGACGGAGCTGGGTCGAGGCGCTCCGGGCCACCATGTCCCACAGGTCACCGAGCCTCGGGTAGGGGCGGACGCTGGTCACGCCCGGTCCGCCGTGGCCCAGCCACAGCCGCGCTCCTCCGGGTCGTCCGGCCAGGGATCGGGCCAGGGTGACGTCGTCGATCAAGGCGTCCCGCATGGCCTCCAGGCCGCCGGCCGAGCGGAGGGATGCGGTCCGTACCAGCATGCAGCCCCCCGCGGCCGCGGCGGTGCGGCGCACGGGCCGGTTCACCCATCGGAACGGGTACAGCTGGGCGAAGAAGTACACGAAGGCCGGCACGATGACCCGCTCCCACGGTGTCCCTGCATGCAGCTCCGCCATCTGCGAGACGAGGTCCAGCCCCCGGCCCTCGGCTGCCCGGACCAGGCGTGCCAGGACGTCGGGCCCCAGCGCGACGTCGGCGTCGCAGAACAGGACGAAGGCTTCTCCGTCCGCCAACGACAGCCCTTGGTGCATGGCCCAGACCTTGCCGGCCCAACCGGGCGGTGTGGGCACCCCCTCGATCACGGTGAGCCGCGCCCCGTCCCCGGCGGAGCCGGGCAGCATCGCCGCGAGCTCCCCGGTGCCATCGGTGCTGTCGTCGTCCACCACGATCACCCGGAGGACCCCTGGGTACCGCTGGGCGAGCAGCGCTGGCAACGTGCGGGGGAGCATCGACGCCTCGTTCCGCGCCGGCACCACGGCGATGATCTCGGGCCAGCGATCGGGATCGGGTGCGTGGGGCAGACGCTGATCCGTCCGCCAGAAGCGGCCGTGGCCCAGGAGCAGGTACAGCCACCCGAGCAGCGAGGCCAGGGCGAAGCCCGCAAGGATCTCCACGCCTCCAGCCTGGCAGAAGCGGAAAAGAGACGTCGTGACGGGCCGCACGGCACGGTGCACCGGGCCCTGGGTATAGTCCTCGCGCCAAGGAGGGCGGATGGCGGACATCGTCGAGGAAGGCACCTTCGACCCCTCGAGCTTCCGGGCCGAGCTGGATGCGGCCGCCGGGAACCTGCAGGTGGGCACGTCCCTGTGGTTCGCGAACGACCGGGTGCGGGTGTGGGAGGTCCGGCTCGAGCCCGGTCAGCGTGGCCCGTTCCATGCGCACACCCGCCCCTACTTCTGGACCTGTGTGGGGGCCGGGACGGGGCGTCAGCGCTCGCCGGACGGCACCGTTCGGGTCCGTCGGTACGGTGAAGGTGAGACCCAGTACTCGGAGCACTCGCCGACCGAGCCCATGATCCACGACCTGGAGAATGCCGGCCCGACGATCCTGCGGTTCGTGACCGTGGAGCTGCTCGCGTAAGCGGGATCGCCGGCCCCCGCCCATCCTCGGTCCTGCGCACCCGCGACGCTCGTGGTACATACCGTGAGCCGGCCGGGCCGGTCGTCGATCACGGAGGAGGGGATCTCGTGGGGTTCCAGGTGGCGAAGGTGCTGGATGTGGCGGAGGGGGTGCAGCCCGACCAGTTCATGGTGGGGGAGCGCACCGAGCTGTCCTCGCTCGACGACCTCGACCCGATCTACAGGCGGCTGCTGGACGAGCCGGTGACGGCGGTGCTGGCCGTGACCGGCGGCGACGGCCGAGCGAACCTCACCCCGGTGTGGTTCCAGTACGGGGACGACAAGGTCCTCCTGAACTTCGCCGAGCACCGTCGGAAGACCGATTGGGTCCGCCGCGATCCTCACGTGACGCTGCTGCTGGTGAACCCACAGAACGCGTACCACTGGATCAGCATCCGCGCCACCGTCTCACGCGAGATCCACGAGGACGATCCCGAGCTCGGCCACCTGGCGACCGAGACCATCGACCGGGCCTGGACCAAGTACACGGGCGCCGAGCCCCCGTATGGCCTGCGCGATCCCTCCCGCAACGAGCGTCGGGTGCTGTTCGAGTGCGCCGTCGAACGCGTGGCCACGTTCGGCCGGCCCTGAGCGTGCTCGGTCTTCCGATCCGCGCGTCGACGGCATGAGCGGCTGGCCCTCCGTGGCCGTGGCCGGGGGGTCGTTGGGCGGGCTCACCGCCGCGCTCGTGCTCCGCGATCTCGGGTGCGACATCCACGTCTACGAACGGGCCACGTCGGAGCTGGAGAGCCGGGGGGCGGGGATCGTGGTGCTGGATGAGACCTCGCGGTACCTGCGCGAGCGGACCGACGTGGACCTGGGCCGGGTGACCGTGAGCACCACCTGGCTGCGGTACCTGGACCGCGACGGGGCGACCGTGCACCGGGAGCACCGCCCCTACCGCTACTCGGGATGGCACACCCTCTACCGCACGTTGCTCGGGCGGTTCGACGCGGAGCGCTATCACCTCGGTCGGGAGATGGTGGACTTCGTGCAGGACGACCGGTCTGTGCAGGTCCGGTTCGCCGATGGGGACACGATCGGATGCGACCTGCTGGTCTGCGCGGACGGGATCGGCTCGAGCGCCCGGGCTCGGCTTCTGGCGGCGGCCCGAGCTCGGTACGCGGGCTACGTGGCCTGGCGCGGCATCGTGCCCGAGGAGCGCGTGGACCCCGAGGCTCGTGCGGCCTTCGCGGACACCCTCGTGTACCAGGTGATGCCGCACAGCCACATCCTCGTCTACCCGATCCCCAGCCTGGAGGGCGAGACGCAGCCGGGACGACGGCTCCTGAACTTCGTCTGGTACCGGAACGTGGCAGAGGGGGCGGAGCTCGAGGACCTGATGACCGATCGAGCGGGGGTGGTACACGAGACCACGCTGCCGCCCGGCGCCGCCCGCGAGGAGCACGAGCGGGCGATGCGCCGGCTGGCCGAACGATCCCTCGCTCCACCGCTGGCCGCCGTGGTGGAGGCCACCACCCAGCCGTTCGTGCAGGTAATCTTCGACATCGAGGTCGATCGCATGGCGTTCGGCCGGATCTGTCTGATCGGCGACGCCGCGTTCGCCCTGCGTCCCCACATCGCCGCCGGGACCGCCAAGGCCGCGGCCGACGCCTGGGCGCTGGGGGATGCGCTCGCGGGAGCGGGGGGCGACGTTCCGGAGGCGCTCGAGGCCTGGGAGGCCGGGCAGCTGGAGCTCGGGCGGACGGCCCTACAGCGCGCCCGGAGGAACGGCGATCGCTCGCAGTTCGAGTGCACGTGGCGACCCGAGGATCCGGAGCTCGCCTACGGGCTCTGGGGGCCGGGACGCTGACCGGCGCCCCTCGGTGGCTCAGGCGGTCGGTGGCTGGAGCCCACGGTGGGCGGTGGGTCTCGGTCGAACTCGTCGAGCGTGGCGAAGGACGGGGCTCGCTCGGCCTGGAGGCGGCCGGCCACGCGCTCGGCCTCGCGCAGCACCCGGAGCAGGTTCCGGCCGGCCACTTTGGCCAGGTCCGGGCCCCGGTAGCCACGGGCTTCCAGCTCGGCGAACAAGGCCGGGTACCGCGACACGTCCTCGAGGCCAACCGGCACGGCGTCCGTCCCGTCGAAGTCGCTGCCGATACCCACGGAATCGATCCCGGCCACCCCACGGATGTGGTCGATGTGGTCCGCCACGTCGGAGACCGTGGCGGAGGGGACGGGGGCCGACCGGTCCCAGCTCTCCATCGCGGCCCGCACCGCCCCGGGGTCGTCCGGATGGAGCTCCCGCTGGCGAGCCACCTCCTCCCAGGAGGCGCGGTTGAGCTCGGCCCCCTCCGGGGTGAGGAACCAGGGCACGAAGGTGGCCATCACGACCCCGCCGGTCCGGCCGACCCGCTCCAGGACGTCATCGGGGACGTTGCGGGGCACGTCGCACAGCGCTCGGGCCGAGGAGTGGGAGAAGATCACCGGCGCCTCCGAGACCTCGAGCGCATGCCGCATCGTGTCGTCGGAGACGTGGGAGAGATCCACCAGCATGCTCGAGCGGTTCAGCTCCCGGATCACCTCCTCGCCGAAGCGGGTCAGCCCGCCGTGCGGATGATGACCGGTGGCTGAGTCGGCCCAGGGCGTGTCGTCGTTGTGGGTGAGCGTGAGGTAGCCGGCGGCCAGAGCGGCCAGCAGGCGGAGCGTGCCCAGCGAGCCTCCGATCGCGTGCCCCCCCTCCACGCCGAGCATCGAAGCCACCCGCCCGGCGCCGGCGATCCCCTCCACCTCCGCCGCGCTCCGGGCCACCTCCAGCCGGTCCGGATGCCGCCGGACCAGTCGGAGGAGCGCCTCGATCTGCTCGAGCGTGCGGGTGACGGCCAGGTCGGCCGGCAGATCCGAGGGCACGTATACCGACCAGAACTGCCCGCCCACGCCCCCCGCCGCCATCCGAGGCAGGTCCGTGTGGAACCGCAGGCAGGGGGGGCCGACGTCGGGCTCGACGCGCTCTTTCCGTCGAGCCTCGCGCATCTCCCACAACAGGTCGTTGTGCCCGTCGATCAGCGGCGCCGCCCGGAGGCGGTCGACCAGGGCGGCGGACGGTGACATCGCGGCCATGCTAGCCGGGGCCGAGTGCTTCGGGCCGGGGCCAGCCGCGGTTCTGGGGCGCCATCACCCGCGCCCGACCCACCGACCGCTCCGCACGGCTCCGAACGGCCCCGCGAAGTGCGACACCCCCATCCTCCAACCCCCGGCCTCCGCCAGCTCCAGCAGGCGGACACGGGAGCGGCATCCCTCGGGCGGGTCGTCGTCGTGCGTGGAGGGGGCCCGGGGCCTGCTCACCTGGGCGGGCAGGTGGAGCAGGTCCCCGGTCAGCAGGAGCGTGTCCCGGCCGGATCCGAGCACGGCCACCCGGTGCCCAGGGGTGTGGCCCGGCGCGTGGACCACGCGGACGCCGGGAGCGATCTCCCGGTCCTCCTCGGCGAGGTCGAGCATGCCCAGGCGTTCCAGCTCGGCCATGGGCCTCCGCGCCGTGTAGCCC
>DASQQQ010000016.1:0-2285 GCA_035643355.1 Actinomycetota bacterium
TCGAGCCAGATCGGGACGCGCTCGGCAAACGCCAGCAGAGGACCGGACAGGGCCATCCCGGACAGCGCCTCGTGCGGCCCGCTCCCGGCATACGCCAGCGCCACCAGGGCACCCAGGCTGTGCCCCAGAACGAAGATCGGCATTCCCGGATAGAGGTCCGCGCTCACTCCGACGCAGCGTCCGAGGTCGTCCACCAGGTCGTCGAAGACGAAATCGCCGCGCTGGCCCGGGGTCCGGCCATGTCCGCGCTGGTCGTATCCGGTGGCGTGGTAGCCGCGCTCCAGCGCGTAACCGATCCATTCCTCGTACTTGCCCAGATGCTCGCCCATCCCGTGCACCAGGATGCACACGCCACGGCCGACGGGCCCCGCCTCTCGGTTGTCGAAATGGAGCAACGCCCCGTCCGCCCCGCGGAGCCAGCACTCGGAGGTGCGCAGGATCACGACGGCTCTTTCCCGCGCACCTTGCGCAGCAGGAGCGACAGCGTGGCCACGGTGGCCCGCCGGCGGACGGCGTCCCGGGACCCGGGAACGTCGAGCCGGCGAAAGCAGCTCCCCTCGGGGGTCCCCACTCCGCAGTGGACCAGGCCCACCGGTTTCTCCGGCGTCCCACCCCCGGGGCCGGCGACGCCGGTGATGGCGGCACCAACGTCGGCCTCGAGGCGCTCGCGCACCCCGGCCACCATCTCGCGGCAGGTCTCCTCGCTGACGGCGCCATGGCGCTCCAGCGTCTCGGGAGCAACCCCCAGCAGCGACGCCTTGACGGCGTTGGCGTAGGATACGACCCCTCCCAGGAAGTAATCGCTCGAGCCGGGCACGCTGGTGATCTCCGCAGCCAGCTCACCGGCGGTGCACGACTCCGCGACCGCCAGCGTCCAGTCCCGGGAGCGAAGGGCATCTCTCAGAGCCCCCGCCAGCGTGATCTCGCCCTCGCCAAAAAACCAGCGCCCGACCCGCCGCCGGATGGCGGTCGCCAGCTCCTCCAGCCGGCGGTCGGCCTCTTCGGCGGGAATCCCGACCGCGGTCAGGCGGATGTCGACCTGACCCAGCTCGGGCAGGAACGCCACCTGGATGGGGCCCGCGTTCCCGACCAGATCGTCGATTTCCTCGGCGAGGGCCGATTCGCCGATCCCCGCCGTGCGCACGAGCCGCGAGCGGATCACCGTAGCGTCCTCGCCCAGTTCCCCGCCGATCGTCGGGAGCACGCCGTCCTCGAGCAGCGCCTTCATCTCCGCGGGCACCCCCGGGAGCACGAACAGGGTCGTCCCGTCCTTCTCGAGCACCAGCCCGGGGGCCGTACCGTGTGGGTTGGGGATCGTCCGCGCGCCTTCCGGCACCTCCGCCTGGCTGCGGTTGGCGGGTGGCATCCGTTCGTAGCCGAAGCGCCGGAACTTCGCCTCGACCTCGGCCAGGAGATCGGGATCGATCCGCAGCGGACGGCCGATGACTTCGGCCACCACGGGACGGGTGACGTCATCCCGGGTTGGACCGAGACCGCCCATGGCGATGACCCAACGTGAGCGCGCGAGGGCCTCCTCGAGCACGCCCCGGAGCCGTTCCGCGTCGTCGCCGGCGTGGGTGGTCCGGGTGACGCGGAGCCCGATCTGGGAAAGCCGCCGGGCCACGTGAGCGCTATTGGTGTCGACCGTCTCGCCCAGCAGGAGCTCGTTGCCGATGGCGATGATCTCGGCCTCGCTGGGGGCTTTCGCGCCGGTGGTCACCAAAGGCCCGTCACCAGCCACCCGCCCCCGGCGGCCAGGGCCCCGGCGGCGAGATCGTCCCCGACCACGCCCCAGCCGCGGGGGAGCCGCTGCAGATGAGCGACGGGCGGTGGCTTCAGGATGTCGAAAGCACGGAACAGGGCGAAAGCCAGCCCCGTTCCGGCCAGCGTGTGAGATACGGCCACCAGCGCCAGACCCATCCCGACCACCTCGTCGATCACGATCCGGCCGTCATCCCTCCCCAGGTCACGCTCCGCCTGCCCGGCGGCGGCGATCCCCACCACGGTCAGGACGGCGACGGCGGTGAGCCAGATCCACCGCGGCAGCGAAACCGTCCACCAGAGGAGCCCCACCAGCGCCGACGCCAGCGTTCCCGGCCCCCACGGCCAGTACCCGACCAGCCCGACGGTGGCCACCCGGCGGGCGAGGCTCACGTCCGCGCTTCCGACAGGACATCCCGGTACTGGACCAGGTAGTCCACGAGCGAAAGAACGGTCAGCACCACCACGAACCAGAAGGAGACGTTGACGACCTCCAGCGTATAGCCCTGCCAGTGGGTGAAGAA